>NZ_JBMRGR010000003.1:0-221194 GCF_049384045.1 Enterococcus diestrammenae | reverse complement strand
GAATTGGCTCTTTCTTTACAGTAGATAGTTTTTAGAATATCAATTTAGCTGAAAAGTGATAGTTTTTCAGCAGCCTCAGAATATTGAGATGTCTTTTTATAAAGAACTTATAAAAAATTAAGCTCCAAAAGGGTTGATGTATCAGGAATTAAGTGGTGTATTATACGTCGTTTTTCATGTTGCTCATTCCTTTCACTGTTTAATATCATCGATTTGCATTAGCGATTGACAAGGGATAGCCAGACTTCTAGAATAAATAGTGGTATCGGTTACATAACGACTTAAACTGGGAGGCAATGACGATGGGACAAGTGATTCGACCGTATCAAGCTGGGGATGAACAGGGAATTTGGCAGCTGAATACTAAGGTGCTAGGCTATGCTTTTCCCTATGAGGATACGGTGGCGAAGTTGGCAACCTTGGCTCAAGACCCCCAGCATCGGATTCTAGTGGCGGAAGTCCATCAGCAGGTGGTGGGCTATATTCATGGCACTCAGTACGACGTGCTTTATGCCCCCTCTTATAAAGATATTATGGGACTAGCGGTGGCCGAAGCCTATCAACATCGTGGTCTCGGGAGAGCTTTGTTAGCAGGGATTGAAGCGTGGGGCAAGGAGACAGGAGCTGCGGGGGTTCGTTTGGTGTCGGGAGCAGAGCGACTCGCGGCTCATGCTTTTTACGAAGGCTGTGGGTACCAAAGAAAGAAGGGACAAGTGAATTTTCGAAAAACGTGGTAGCCAAATAGTTTGGTAAGTGATTTGGAGGGGAAGTCTGATTTTTTCAGAAGGATGTTGTCAGTAAGACGGGCACCCCTTTCCCACCCAAAGAAAGTCGCGAGGGGATCGCGACTTACTTAATAAATGGTTTGTTATAATTAGTGGACAACTGCTTCCTAGAAACAAAAATGCGTGATTTTTTCTATACCCTAGGCGATCCCTGGAGTCCCTTCCAGTTCATAGGTGTCAGCCTTGCTTGGCGGCGGCTTCATGGTGGAGTGTTTTGCCATACCAATGGGCTTTATAGGTCAGTTTTTGTAAGAATTTTTGCCAGTCAGAGTAGCTAAAATTGCCAATGGACTGTGGCGGAGTGGCGAGGATGTGAATCGTGTCAAATTCCTTCACCAAAAGCAAAGAGAGTTCATCCATATAGGCTTCTTGACGAGCGCGTTTGTGGCGATGCAAAGCCAGGACCCGCTTTTTTTGTTTTTGATAATTTTTTGCATCCTTAAGCTTGACCAAGCGTCGGCGAGCACTGATACCCCGAACTTCTAAGCGACGTTCTTCCTTGGCGATTTTTTGCTTCAATTGCTCCTGATCGAAAGCCGTTAAATCCAGCTGCTGATCGGTAGCCAAGAGCTGGCCAGGAGAATAGCGAATCGTCAGCTTTTGTTTGGTTTTGGGTAAGTGGCGCACTTGCTCTTCGCAAAGGAGAGACACGTAGAACTCTTCCAGATTTTTGGCAGAAATGGTGGCGGACTTGATGGTTCCCTTGATTTCACGATGTTGATGAAGGGGGACCAAGCTTTTGATTTTCGGCAGTTTCAGCTGGCCATTTTCGATGCGGATCGTCCCTTGTTGATTGTTGGTAGTGTAAGACTGCCACATGGCTTTTTTGGTTTTCAATTTGGGATGACTGCAACGGCCGGCATAATAATTGCGAAACGCCCGCTCCAGATTTCGCTGAGCGTTGGCTAAGGCGAGGCTATCGGTTTTTTTGAGAAAAGGATAGTCCTGTTTCAACTTCGCTGGTGTCAATGCTTCTTCAGGATACTCCCGCAATTCTTGATGCTCTCGATTTTTTAGCAAGACATTGTAGGTGAAACGGACGCACCCAAAAGTCTCGATGAAAAATTGTTGCTGCTCAAGCGTGGGATAGATGCGAAATTTATAGGCCTTCAATACGTTCAATTGGTCACATCCTTTCTGATAAAAAATCTGAAAATTCATACATTGAATTGTGTAAAAGTGTAATGAATATTTATAAAAAAATCAAGCCAAAAGTGGATATTTTATATTAAAAAATAAAATCAAAGGCTGTCTTTTGATGGAAAGCGGTAGAAAAAGGCTGAGGTTAAGCGGTTTTTGGTAGGGGAAAGGATATACGCTGATCAGAATAGTTCGCCTTTCATCAGGGAGTAAAAGTAAAAAAGAGTCTACCCACTGAAACGGTAGGCAGACTCTGTTTCCTATTCCTCGTTTGGCAAGGAAGCGACGCGTTTAGCCATCAGGATATCTGGCTTGTGCCAACCATTGGCATCGGGAATGACGCCGACGATCTGGTAGCCAAGTTTTTGATAAAATTCATAAGGGTGGTGGTTGCGGTTTTCAATTTCTTGGATTGCTTGGAGGGGATTTTGAAAAAGGTCCCCTTCGCTTAAACTGGTTTCAAATTTTTCATCATCGGTGCCAAGATACACGGTGAGCCCACCGCGAGAGGCGATCTCATTTTCGATAAAGGTCATGAGGCGGGCACCAATCCGGCGTTTGCGATGACTGTCCCGGACGATCAAGGGATGCAATTCCCAACCAGTGACGCCATATTGGGGAATCGCTCCTACAAAGCCGACTAACTCATCATCATCAATGGCGGCAATCGCCAAACGGTCTGGCGCCATCAAGTGATCCACCTCGGTTGTGGCAGTTTGCCCATAGCTTTGGGGCCAAGTCGCCGCTAACATATCAGCTAACTCTACTTTTAAAAGTGTGTCTTCACGATCGAATTCTGTCACTATCATTTTGTCACCTACTTTTTGTGTTAGGGCTATTGTACCAGTTACCAGCAAAAGCGGGTAATGTTTGGTTTGGCGTGGAGCTGGTAGGACATAAAAAATAGGGTGGACTTGCTCCCGGCGAATCTCTCGGGTGGTAGTGGGAGCGGTAAATGTCAACCAAAGATCAGTTGTCATTTTGATAGTTCATCTTAGCGATTTACATTTAGATGAACTGTACCCGATTTGTTGCTTTAACCCTCGGAGATCCTTGACACCACTACCCGAGAAGTTCTTCTGTAACAAGTCAGCCCTGTTTTATCGATAATCAATTTATTCCCTTTGCTTCGTAAATCCAGCAAGTTATTTTCTTGTAGGATAGCATGAGTACCGTGAAAAAGGTGAGATTTAGCGTAGTAGAATTGGATTGACAGTAGCTCTAAAGATGCGTAATGAATTACTTAGAGTTGTGGTGCTTGCACCACTTACTCTAAGTTTGAATGTGCAAGACAAAAGACAAACAGATTTTTTGTTTGGCTTTTGTCGGTCTAGCTACCGTCAACCCAATTTCTACGGAGCTAAATTTCATCTTTTTCGAAGCATCAAAATGACGGTATGATACGCCACTTAATTCCTGATACATTAGCCTTTTTGAAGCGTATTTTTTTATAAGTTCTTTATAAAAAACCGCCCGATTGTCGGACGGTTTCGTGAGTATCGTTGGTTACAAGCCACCTTTGAGGACTTCTTGTTTCAATTGGTAAATCTTTGAAGGCCGCCCGATGCCTAGCGGGCGTTCACCGATTTCATCAAAGTATTGCAACATGGCTTTTTTGTAATTGGAGTGATCGATGGAGCGGAAATCCACTCCCCAGAATTTGGCAAAGACTTTGCGGGCTTCTGTGATGGTGAAGCTATCCCCTAAGACTTGTAAGACTAAAGGTTCGTGTTCCATCTTGTTAGCCACTCGTTTGAAGGCTTTCAAAATGATTTGGCTGTGGTCAAAAGCGAGGGTATCATGGCCGGTGGAGGCGCCAGTATTGAGATCTAGTGTGATTGCTACACCACCGGAAGTCAGATGGAGCTGGTGACCTTGGCGTTCCATGTTGAACCAGCGCACTTCATTGGCATCATCGCCGGCAATCAAAGGTTCTTCACCGATAAAGGCCAAATAGCTGACGGTCACCACCCAGCCGCGGGGATCCCGGTCTGGGGTGCTGAAAGTGTGGAGCTGCTCGATATTGTGTTGACTGATGGTGACGCCAGTTTCTTCTTTGGTTTCCCGGATGACACTGTCGTCGGTGGATTCTCCTTGTTCCACAAAGCCCCCAGGTAAGGCCCAAGAATTGCGGTAGGGGTGGCTTTTCCGTTGAATCAAGAGGGTTTTTAATTGGTCTTCTTCCTTGTTGTAACACATCAAAACCATATCGACGGTCAAGGAAGGTTTGATATATTCCGGATGTTCTTGCCGGTGATACCAGTCAAGAAATTCCGCTTCCGTGGCGGCTTGCTCAAAATACTGCTTTTCATCGGCTTTGTTGGCAAATTCTTTCATGGGGACCTCCAATAATCAGTAAATAGGTTCTAGCTAGGCAACGAACTAGAAAAGCACCGTCACCAAGAAAAGGCTGGCGGTCAGGCAACTGTTTCTTTTTAATTGTAGCATGTTTTTCCACCAGTTTTGCTAACAAATTTAGCGGAAAATCGCGGGAATAATCAGGTTGAAGAAAAATAAAATGAGGTAAAAAGGCAGGACCTTGTTGCTGCGATCTTTGATGGCTAAAAAGCCACAAAAAGCGACACCGGCAAAAAAGAGTATGCGAATCACTAGTAAGACGGTGAGAAAACTCGGCAATAGGTCTTGGGTATTAAAATAGCCGTAAATCCGTGGGTAAAAGGTACAAAAGACCATGTGGACCAAGGTCAAAATCGTAATCACGGTAATCAGGTAGCGATGTTTTTTTTCCATAACAAGGTCACCGGAAAGCGGCAACAACTTCCACATCCTTTTATCATAAGTTCGCAGGCTTTTCGACAAGCCAGTTCTAATAAAACATTATAGCATTGAATCCTTGGTGTGGCGAAGGAGAATCCATGGCAACGGGAAAAAAGCCGTTAAACATCTTATGAATTGTGGTATA
Organism: Enterococcus diestrammenae; assembly: GCF_049384045.1. Taxonomy (NCBI): domain Bacteria; kingdom Bacillati; phylum Bacillota; class Bacilli; order Lactobacillales; family Enterococcaceae; genus Enterococcus; species Enterococcus diestrammenae. The sequence goes on along the minus strand of NZ_JBMRGR010000003.1, from coordinate 216,346 downwards.
CTAGCTAGGAATGACCAGTCCACCTTGATTGAGGGGCTTTTTCTTTAAAAAAAGCTAGCGACTGCTCACTGCGAAAACCAGGGGCAGGAAGGACTTACTTCTTAGCTCTTACCATTGGCGCACCAAGAAACTGAGATTCAATATCAAGGAGGAATTACCGTGACTGAAAAGCAAACTTTTTATATCACGACACCAATTTATTATCCAAGTGGGAAACTGCATATCGGCAATTCTTATACGACTATTGCTTGTGACGCGGTGGCGCGTTACAAACGCTTGATGGGCTTTGATGTCTTTTATTTGACCGGCGTGGATGAACACGGCCAAAAAATCGAGAAAAAAGCTGAAGAACTTGGGGTCGCGCCGAAAGAATACGTGGATCGGATGGCGGCGGATATTCAAAAATTGTGGAAAACCTTAGATATCAGCTACGACAAGTTTATCCGTACCACTGACGATTACCACTATGCGGCTGTGCAAAAAATCTTCCAACAACTCGTAGACCAAGGAGACATCTATCTAGGGGAATACGAAGGTTGGTACTCTGTCTCTGATGAAGAATATTTCACTGAAACCCAACTGGCGGAAGTCTATCGGGATGATGCGGGCAAGGTCATCGGCGGGAAAGCACCAAGTGGTCATGAAGTGGAACTAGTCAAAGAAGAATCTTACTTCTTTAAGATGAGCAAATATGCGGACCGCTTATTGGAATACTACGATGCCCATCCAGATTTTATCCAACCAGAGTCTCGTAAAAACGAAATGATCAACAACTTCATCAAACCTGGTTTGGAAGACTTGGCAGTATCCCGGACTACCTTCAAGTGGGGGATCCCGGTGAATTCTGATCCTAAACACGTGGTGTACGTCTGGATTGATGCTTTGGCAAACTACATCACTGCTCTGGGTTATGGTTCAGAGGATACGAGCTTGTTTGACAAATTCTGGCCAGCAGACATCCATATGGTAGGGAAAGAAATCGTCCGCTTCCATACGATTTACTGGCCGATCATGTTGATGGCATTGGACTTGCCGTTGCCGAAGAAAGTCTTCGCTCATGGTTGGTTGCTGATGAAAGACGGCAAGATGAGTAAATCCAAAGGTAATGTCGTATACCCTGAAATGTTAGTGGAACGCTACGGTTTGGATGCTTTGCGTTATTACTTGTTACGCTCGGTACCATTTGGCTCAGATGGCGTCTTCACTCCTGAAGATTTCGTCGCGCGGGTAAATTACGACTTAGCCAACGATCTAGGGAACTTATTGAACCGGACCGTAGCCATGATCAATAAATACTGCGAAGGTCTAGTCCCAGATTACAAATCAAAAGTCACCGCCTTCGATAGCGAATTGTCGACTACCGCTGCCAATGTGGTGGGACGCTACCATCAAGCTATGGACAAAATGGCCTTCTCCACTGCTTTAAGTGAAGTCTGGACCTTGGTTTCACGGGCCAATAAATACATCGATGAAACCGAGCCATGGGTCTTGGCTAAAGATGAAGAACGTCGCGCCGAATTGAACTCTGTGATGGTGCATCTGGCTGAAACCTTGCGAATCGTTGCCATTTTATTGCAACCAATCATGACGGAAACACCGAAGAAAATCTTCAAACAATTGGGCTTAGATCCAGATACCATGAACTTGGAAGATTTGCATTTCGGGGAATTCCCTACTGATACCAAAGTCGTCGCAAAAGGCACCCCAATCTTCCCACGCTTGGAGATGGAAACCGAAATTGCCTACATCCAAAAGAAAATGGCAGAAGGCACCGGCATCTCCTCTGAGTCTGTGAAATGGGACCCAGAAGAAACGACCCTCACCTCAGAAAAAGCTGAAATCAAGTTTGACGATTTTGAAAAGTTGGACTTGCGAGTTGCCGAAGTCATCGACTGTAAAAAAGTCAAAGGAGCCGACAAGCTGTTGCAACTGCGACTAGCCGCAGGAGACGACCAAGATCGCCAAATCCTTTCCGGTATCGCTGAGTTTTATCCAGATCCAGCGTCCTTGATTGGCAAAAAAGTCGTGATCGTCGCCAACTTAAAACCGCGAAAACTGCGGGGCTTAATCAGCCAAGGAATGGTCTTATCCGCTGAAGACGACAAAGGCAACTTGAAAGTCGTCGAAGCACCAAAAGGTATGCCAAACGGCGCCGGAATTGCATAATTGATAAAAAAGCTATTCATCTCGTTGCTGGGATGGATAGCTTTTTCTATATGCAGATTTTTTGAGAAAATCGTTTTAACTAATAGAATTGGAGAAATTCAATGTTGTTTTGACAATCAATATTTCATAGAATAATTACCCTAAAAAGTTACATTTGAAAGTTTTTCTAAATAGTCGGCATAGTCATGCATATCAAAATATCGTAATGTTTGAAGAACAATTTGCATGTTTTCGATATCATTAATTATGTAAGCCTCAAAAAAAGAAAGGATTACTTTATACTTCAAATCGTCAACGTCAATTATTTTCTTTAAAGACTTAATGATCAGTGATAAAGCCTGGGTTTCACCACGCTCTGCTAATAGATACAATGCGTTGAGATGCATTTTCTCAAGAAGCTGATACTTTTTGTATAAGGGGCCATAAAATTCTTGCTTTTTGTTTATATATTTTAACGAAAATAACAAATAATCAGTTTCGAAAATATACATAAAATTGATAAAAAGAGCTGCTTCGAATTTACCCCAAGTTTCTATTTGTGAAAGATATTTTTGTATTTTTTCAGCATAGGTGTTCATCTCAATCTGGCTTAGTGGATAAATATTTAATTTACTCATAGCCATACGGTATTGTGCAAATAAGTGAAAATAATAAAAATCACCAGTTTTCGTATATTCTATCTCGATTTTTTTAAGTAATGATTTTAGTCTTTCAAAATCATGATGATAATAAAGCGACTCAAGCATTGCTGCAAAATTTTTTTTATGTACTTCTGAATTACTTGTTAGTAAAAAATCAAATTCTTCCATTGAAACATTTAATTTTTCTAAATACTGACGCAATAAATGATAGTTGATTGCTGTTCCGCCCAGTTCATAGCTTCCTAGAGTATTTCTAGCAGAAATCCCGTCAGCTAGTTCTTTTTGAGTAATTCCTCTTTCGATTCTTAATTTTCTTAATAAGGTATTTGGTGTCAATAAAATCAATCCTTTTTTGTGCCGAAATATTGGGCAAGTTTTATAGAAAGTTTTGTTTCATTGTATAGTAGTCATATCAGAGAGTAAAGGGGGGGGAAATGATGAACATGATTCTTAATTGGATTTATCAAATTTGGGAAATTGTTGGAACAAAGATGTAATTGGTTGGGGAGCATAGGCTTTTTTATTGGAGGTTTGATTATGAAAAAAATTTTTCTTTTAGCGGGTGTTTTATTTTCCTTAACTTCATTTTCCATAGGGGAAGCAAATGAAGTAGATGCAGCCTCAGTCTCAAAGATTGAAGGAATATCGCCACGAATAAAGATTGCAGAAGTTCCGAGTTTAAGATTTTTACGTGAAAAATATGTTAATGGTAAATGGGTTCATTGGACATCACAAACACTTAAAATGACAACAATAAGGTATCAAACGTCTTTTACAATACAAAAATATCCTTATGGTGAGGAAGTCTGGTACAACGAAAATGGCGTTCCAACTACGAGAAGTTACTATGTACAATACGGATATACTACGTATTGATCTCTACAATTATGAGGTGAGAGTTGTATGAAAAAAATTGTATTTCCTATATTTATAGTGTTTTGCTCTTTAGCCATGTCTTATCCAATGACAGGTAATGCAGCAGAGATGAGAAAAGATAACCAAAAACCATCTGAAATTCTATATAAGAGTTTACTAAAGGATACTCCTGAGGTTACAAAGACTGGAATTCAACCTAGGATAAAAGTAGCGACTCTAAAATATCAAACTGAGGCGATTTTTACTCGTCCAAATGGTAGTTCACCTTGGGTACTTCAGTATGAAGATATAAAGTCAACAACAGAAGTAAGATACAATACTGGATGGAAAACAGAATATCGAATTGACAAAGTGCAAGAAGTACCTGCCGGAGAAACTGGTAGTGGACCAACTGTACTGAGAATTGAAAGAAGAACCTATAAATATACTGGATACTAATCTAATCATATTTTTCTTTTTGAACCAGAGAAGGTGCACTTCTCTGGTTCTTAACTCACGTCCTCTATGGCTAGCTATTTTGTGTGGCAGTGAGAGGTCTCTATACGTTTAACAATGGGAAGTGCTAGTTGATGGCACCTTATAGTATCCTAAGGTGAATGATTCTTATTTTTGAGATTAGTTTTCTGGAGGAAATACTGTGAAAAAAATATTAATCTGTTTGTTGCTGATTTGCATTTTGGGAGGATGCTCAACCAAGAAAAAACTGAAAAGTGTGACCTATGATTGGGCGCCTCCATTGGAAGATATTCGTTGGGGGATGGGTGAAAAAGAGGTCTTAGAAGCTGTTGGTTTAGAGGAATCTGCGGGGCAATGGAGCGTTACTAATGATAAACAAGAAGTTCTATCTTTTTCGAGAGTTATGAATACCAAAGTTGGCATGGCCTCTCCTGATTTCGTATTTGAATCTGGATTTGGTTTAGTTGGAGTTGTACTCTGGTACTTACCAATGGAAGAAGCTGCCGACGAAACTTTGGAGAAACTAGAAGAAGCCTATGGAAAAAATAGTGATGGACAATGGATGGGAACAAAATTTGGAGAACTGGGATTATCAAAAGAACAGATAGTAACTTTTAGTGATGTTATGAAAGTATCTGACGATGAATCAATTGTTAAAATTTCTTTGAATCAGGATCCAACAGCTATTAGTTATCAAAAGTGTATATTTGAAGCTAAATACGCTGCTAATTTAGAACAGGTGTTAAGATAGTAGAATGATGTATTAAAAATCTATAGCAAATTGAATAATGTCTATAATACGACCTGAGTTAATACCAAATGGAGGCGTTAAGAATGACTGAAAAACAAGAAAGAGATATTTGGGTCTTAGAGGTTCAGCAGTGGCTGAATAAGACTTACGGTAGTGTCGAGGGTTTCGGTAATATTATTGAAGATGGCTATACTGGATGGGGAACCGTTTATGGACTTATCCGAGCAGTACAACATGAGCTTGGCATTACTGATTTAGTGAATAATTTTGGTGCAACAACTCAACGATTATGGGATGAACAGGTGACGGGAAAACTAGAAAATGGTTATAAGTCAAATATTGTTCAGTTAATTGATGGTGCATTTCGCTGTAAAGGGTTTGGTCTTGGTAAGTTCACTGATGAATACACAAGTGAAAATGATGAGACAATTGCATCATTTATGACTGCTGCAGGTTTTGAAACTGCAGGCCAATTAAACTCAATGTGGGCAAAAGCTTTGTTTGATATGAGTGCTTTTTCACTGGTTCCAGGTGGTGATTTAAAAACTCAGGAAATGCAGAAAGACTTAAATTTAAAGTATTCTGAAAAAACAGGTATTTTACCGTGCGATGGTATTTATCAACGGGCAACTAATACAGCTTTGATTTATGGCGTGCAAAAAGAAATTGGCTTATGGGAAATCGCAAATGGTAACTTTGGACCAACAACTCAAGAAGTTTATGGCACATTAGCCTCAAGTCATCAAGTTGAAGTATATCCAAATTTGATGAAACTAATTCAATATGCGCTCTATCAAAATCTGAGAACATTAATGAATGGTATTGTAACTTTTTCAAGTGAATATGATGATGCTACTCAAACTTCAATTGTTGTTTTTCAGTCATTCCTCAATATTTATGATGATGTAGAAATTGGTTATCCCGATTTAACTACTATGATGTCATTAATGCTTTCATCGGGCTCGGCAGATCGAAGTTTTCCTGCCGTTGATACCGCAGAACAATTAACTCCAGAACAAATCAAAACTCTAGCAGATAGTGGAGTAAAGTATGTTGGACGGTATTTGACAGGGACAGTTGGGAACGAATTTGTTCCCAAAAACCTTACTTTAGAAGAAGCAAACAATATTATTCAATCAGGTATGGCGATTATTCCTTTATATCAAGACAATAACCCTCTCGTTGAGTATTATACTCTGGAACAAGGTATGTCAGATGCCATGGCAGCTTTTGATGCTGCTGAAGTACTTGGGTTCGAACAAGGAACTATTATCTACTTTGCGGTTGATGTAGATGCCTTAGATGGGGACATTATAACTAATATTATTCCTTATTTCCAAGGAATTCAAAATGAGTTTACGCGATTAGATGGTAAATACCGTGCCGGTGTCTATGGGACCAGAAACGTTTGCATTCAGGTGAAAGATACCACAAACACAGCAGGAAGTTATGTGTCTAATATGTCAACTGGATGGTCAGGGAACCTAGGTTTCTCACAGCCTACAGATTGGATGTTTGATCAGTTCAATGAACCGAGTGGAGGGATTGGGACTGGATCTGGAGCCGTTTCGATTGATAAAGTTAACTCATCAGGCTTTGATACAGGTGTTACTAGTGTAAAATATTTAAGCTTTGATTATGCAATGTTTAAGCGATTAGGTTCAAAAGCTATTAATGAATTATTGGAGAGTGAATCCTTCGAGTTTGGTTTTACATTCCCAATCTGGAAATTTGGTCCGGTAGAAGTAGATATGACACTTGATGCAGCTCTACAAGCAGCAAATCCAAATGCCAATCTCCTTCACGCTAGTGCGGGTATTAAAAATGGAAAACTAGATAAAGATATCTCTGCAGAGTTTGAAAGTGTTGTAGGCTCAATCACGGCAGAGAAAGTTGAAGATAATTTAATTAAATTGACTCAAGGCGTGGAAACTGGTGGACTTGAGATTAGCGTTGAATATGTAGAGGATAAAATTAATATATCAGTTGTGATCAATATGATCGATTTTAATCTAGATGGGGAACAAATTACTACATCAGTGAAGTATGATATTAAAATCGAACCAAACTATTATGGTGACAAGTTCAAGAAGATTTTTGACGCATTGATGGAGGCAAATAAAGAAGCTGAGGGACTTATTTGGTTACTGATTTTCCTAGGTGTTTTGGTAGGGCTAGCGGTTGCAGGTCCTGCATATGCTTTAACTGGTGGAGTTGCAGCAATAGCCCTCATGTTTTTTGAAACTCTTAAAAATAGTAATATTTAAAAGTAATTTAGTGGGTTACTAGATCTATGATATACTTATGGAGGATGTAAACGTCTTCCATATTTTTTTGAGGTGATAAAATGGACACATACTTGTCTTTAGTGGGATCAATCTGGACTATCGCAACTTTTTTTGTATTAAAGAAGTGGGGAAGGGCTTTTCTTACATATCGTAATCGACAGATTGAGATTAAGAAATTACCAAAGTCAAATAGGAAGAAAATCAATTCTTATTTACATACCTATCTTCCAAAATCTTTTTTTCCCTTACAAAAACTTAGAGTAATTTTACATACTGTATATATTTTTGGACTTGTCTTATTTGCTTATTCCCAATTTAAGGCGTATTTTCTTGCGGAGGATTCTAGTAAGGCATTATTAATTTCTTTGAATTTTATTAGCTTATGTTCTATTCCGCAGATTTTCCTACAATTTATGATTTATCGTGAAAAGTCGAAATTACAAAAATTACTGCCAACTCATGATGAGGAAATTGATGAAATCATTACAAAAATGGTTTCTAAAGACCTTCCCATTGATATTCTAGCGATAAAATATTTAATTGGAACGACTATCTTCATTCGAATATGTTTATTTATATACAGGCTATTGGTCTTTTGAAATATGTTGAGGTACTTTTCTCAACTACTTTTATCGTCGCCGTTGACTTATATTAACTATCTAGTTCACAATTTAGATTTTGTATATTGTCTTTTGATTGGCTTCTAAAGCTAGCTATTTATCTCGTTGCTGGGATGGATAGAGGAACCTATCTTCATTTTTAAACTTTGGAATGCCAAACCCTGCATTTTCTACAATTGGATTCTTCTTAAAGACTGGAGAGATTTTTAGAACTTCCGATAGCAATCCTAATCTAAAATAAAGGGAGTATCAAAACGACTTCTATGGAAATTTAGAAGTAGTGTATTTGACTATTTAGACCTATGCTATACTTATGGAAGAAATATGCTGACTTCATTGTTAAGACTAGCTAAGTTTGGTTAATTTAATTCGTTTACTCTTATACAGCCGGGAGAATGTCAAAGTAAATTTACAAATAATATTTTGAAAAATGACAGTAATTTAGAACTGTTTGCTTTGCTATTGGTTTTCGGTACTTAAACTAAACTATCATGTCTCGCGGCGCTTTTCTTATGTTAAATATGTAGGTAGGGGAAATAAAATGCTTGAACAAATATTAAATGATTATCCTATGCTTATTTCAGTATTCATTTTTCTATTGATGATGGGATATTCCAGACTACGAATTACTCTTTTTGAACGAAAATTTAAAGAAGCGTTGAATTCAGTGACAGATAATAACTCACAACTTTACTCGGTTGAATTGAATTCACAAGAAAAATCAAAATTTCGCATATATACTATTCTTGCTGTAATTGGTATTGTAATTATGTTTAGCTTAGTAGGGTGTGCGTATTATTATTTTGTTCAATCCGAGGGGAAGATTGTTTTTTTACTTAGTCTATTAATAGCTGGTACAAGTTTACTTGAGTTTCCACGCCTTTTTTATGTTATGAATGAATTGAAAAATAATCATCTAATCCTAATTGACAAGAAAAATAAACCGTATAAAGTTTCCCTATCCCATGATCAAAAAAGGAAAGCCAAAGTATTATTTTTTTATCGGATGCTTCTTATAACCGGCTTTTTAGTTTTAATCAGTGGTATTGTAGGAATATATCAAGCACTTAATACTTTTGGTTTAATTTAGACTATGTTTGTTTTGAGACACTATCAACTGAAAGTAATAGAAGATAAGTAAGCGGTAAAAAATGGTATTCAGCTGTTATGTCGATTAATGATAGTTTGAAAATGGACAGTTGTTAAAAAAAATCAAAAGACCACCTAGTAATCATCTCGTGTGACTGATTACTAGGTGGTCTTCTTATAGACTAAGGTATTATAATGTCTGGCTTCACGAACTAGCTCTCTTCGGAATGAAGGGGAACCGACACATAATGTTCTTTATCATGTGACGGTTCCTCCTTGATTCTCGAGAGCTGAAGGAGTTCCTTCAGCCTTTCTAATAGCCAAACCCTCTTACAACTGCTCTGCCTGCATTTGGTACATTTGTTGATAGATGCCAGCGTGTTGCAGTAAGGTTTGATGGGTGCCCCGTTCGACAATCCGTCCTTTGTCCAAGACTAAAATTTGGTTGGCTTCTTTAATCGTGGACAGGCGATGGGCGATCATAAAGGTGGTGCGGCCTTTTTGTAAGACTTCCATGGCTTTTTGGATGATTGCTTCAGTCTCGGTGTCGACGTGACTGGTGGCTTCGTCCAAAATCAGTATCTTAGGATCAAAGACGAGGGCGCGGGCGAAACTGATTAACTGTCGTTCGCCACTGGAAAATTCATTGCCTTTTTCCACGACGGGATGGTGGATGCCTTGTTGGTAACGCCCCAACAAGTAACTGGCACCGACTTTGTCTAGGGCAGCCATCACCATCTCATCGGTGATGGTGGGATCCCCCATGCTGATATTGGAAGCGATGGTGCCGGTAAAAAGGTAAGGATCTTGCAAGACAATAGCCATGTGGCGTCGTAGACTTTGGCGGTTGCAGTCTTTGATGACTTGTTCGTCAATGAGGATTTTCCCAGCTTGAGGATCGTAAAAACGAAAAAGTAAGTTCAAAATACTGGATTTACCCGAACCGGTATGGCCCACGAGTGCGACGGTCTCGCCTGCTGCGGCGGTAAAGGTGATGTCGTGGAGCACCGGCGTATCTGCCAGATAGCCAAAGGAGACTTGCTGGAAACGCACGGCTCCAGCACCGATGGCCAACTCAGCCCCCGATTGGTCTTCAATCGGTTCGTCAGCAAAGTCAAAAATCCGCATGCCAGCTGCCAAAGATTGTTGGATATTGGCAAAAATTTGGATCATGCCATCGATTGGATCAAACAGGCGGTTGATGTAGTCGATAAAGACATAAAGCAAGCCGGCTGTCAGGGCCATTTTGCCGTTGAGAAAGAGGGCCGACAACGTGTAGATGACGCCGAGGATGGTGGCATTACGGAGGAAATTGGCAAATCCCCAGGCCACAGCTGAATCCAAGCGTAGGTATTTTTTCCCAGCGGCGTGCCATTTGCCGACGGTGGCTTTAAACTCTGTCAGCAGTTGTTTTTCTCGTTGAAAGGCTTGAATCACGGGCATGCCTTGGACAAATTCATTTAGCTGTCCACTGATTTGACTGGTGTATTCCCGGATGTCTAAGTTGTAGCGGGTGGCGTATTTGGTGTAAAACTTCTGCCAAATAAACAAAATTGGCAGTAAAATCAGCACGGCCAGCCCTAGCCAATGGTTCAACAACGTGATGGCAATAAAGACGCCAATGATGGAGATGCTATTGCTGAGCATGTTGCTGAGGACATTGACATAAAAATTGGAGCGCAAAACTTCGGTATCATTAGTGATCCGAGCGACGATTTTACCGGCGGGGATGCGATCGAAGTAAGAAATCGGCAGTTGGTGCATATGGGCGAAGAGATCATCGCGCATGCGTTTGACGATTGCGTTGGCCATTTTCCGTAAGTGAAGGATACTGATATAGCGAAACAATGAGCCCAGTAGATTGATCAGCAAGTAGCCGGATAGTAATAGCAACAGTAGGCTGAGATTTAAGTTGCCGTCCTTGAAAGCCGGTGTCATGACGTCATCGATGGAGCGCTTGGCCAGTAATGGGGAACACAGCTCTAGTCCGGCGGCAGCGATCAAGAGGGCCGTGCCGGTGATGAAGGTTTTTTTATGATATTTCAGGTAGCTGAATAGACGGAGAATCGTCTTAAACATCCTCGCCACCTCCTTTAATTTGTTGATGGTAATACTGTTCTTGGTACCAGCCTGGTTGGGCAATCAAGTCTTGGTGTTGCCCTTGCTGGATGATCTGCCCGTCTTCCAATACGATAATCTTATTGGTTTGGGTGACGGCTGACAGGCGGTGGGTGATGATGATCAGTGTCGGTGCTTGTTGGAGATTGCGCAAGTTTTCGATAATGGCTTGTTCAGTTTTGGCATCCACGGCCGAGAGGGCATCATCGAGGAGCAGAAACTCAGCATTGCGTAAGAAGGCCCGAGCTAAGGAGAGCCGTTGTTTTTGCCCACCGGATAAGGAAACGCCTTTTTCGCCGACTAACGTCTCCAAGTCGTCTTTCATCTGACGGACTTCTTCAGCAAAACAGGCTGTTGCCAGTGCTTGCCACAGTTGCTCGTCAGTGGCTTGAGGATTCCCGAATAACAGGTTTTCACGAATGCTTCGGGAAAACAAGGTGTGCTCTTGGGGAACTTCCGCAAATTTTTGCCGTAAATCTTGGGTGTCGTAAGCGGTCAAGGAAACGTCATTGATGAAAGGCGCCCCATGAGAATAGGGATAGTGGTGACCAAATTGACGCAAAAGGGTGGTTTTCCCACTACCAGTTTTGCCGACAATTCCCACAGCTTCTCCCCGGTTAATTTCCAATTGGATATCCTTTAGGACGAGCCGAGTCGTTTCAGGGTAACGGAAACTGAAATGACGGAAGGCAAAGGTATCGATGGTCGTCAAGGCTTGGCTGCCATCTTTTTCCAAACCGTCACCGGCCTCCAACACTTCACTGATCCGCCGCCAAGAAGCCGCTCCTTGTTGCATCACATTGACCAAATCCCCAGCCGAAATCATCGGCCAAACCACCATGCCTAGGTAGACTTGGAAGGAGACCATCGCCCCCACGGAGATTTCTTGTCGTGCCACCAGAAAAGCCCCGGCACCGAAACTCATGACAAAGCTAATCGCCAGTAAAATCGTAATCAATGGACCAAAGCGGGAGTCGATTTCCGACACTTCATTGTTTTTGGCTAAGGTTTCTTGGGTTTTGGTGTTGAATTGTTTGGTGGTAGCAGTTTCTAAACCAAAAGCCCGCACGACGCGGATGCCGTCGATGATTTCCAAGACTTCGCTGTTCATTTCTGACACCGCATTTTGGGCTTCGGTAAATTTTGCATCCACCAACGATCCCCATTTGAAAATGAAGTAAGCTAAAAATGGCATCGGCACCAGGGCAATCAGCGTGAGTTTCCAAGAGACGGTGATGGCCATCATCCCCACGATAAAGGCGAGGTAGACGCTGGTGTTCAAAAAGACCATCAAGCCATAGCCAATCGTCATCCCCATCACCTGCACGTCATCATTGGCCCGGGTCATCAAATCCCCAGTGCGAAACCGGTGGTAAAATGGGGGACTCATCTTAAGAAAGTGTTGCATCAGCTGTCCCCGCAGTTTTCGCTGCATGTCATAAGAGCCGATAAAAAGAAAATAATTCCAAACAAACTCCGTCACATAAGCCGTCACAATCGCCCCGACAAACAAGGCGGTATAGCGTAGCAGGGTCTGGCGGTTGAAATCGTCTTGCAAAATCGCATCGATAAAGAGGCGCAAGAGGTAAGTGGGAGCTACATACATGGCGCTGGCAATCAGCATAAAGCTAACCACCACCGTGTAGCGCCCTTTGTGTTGTTTAAAATAATTCAATAGATAAGCGATAATATTTTTCATGTTTTTTCCTCAATTTCTTGTTGATGTGGTGGGAAGGGGAAGCAAAAAAAGACTCTACCCATCACTGAGTAGAGTCGAAAACGGCGCAAAAATGCCACTGTATTCAAAGACAAGTATGCGAAAAAGGGACCTATTACGGCCTACAATAAGCGCAACTTGTGAACCCATTCAGTTTGAAAGGTGTCGGAAGCAGATGGAATTGTAAATGATTGCTGATCAAGACGGATGCCCGCCGGTTGGTGAATGAAATTGATCATCGTCGCTTCCTCCTTTCCTGAATGTTTGCCGAAGATTCGGCCAAGTCAACGTAACGCTTTCATTTTCTTTTTTGAGTATACCTGTATTGCCGATGAAAAACAAGAATTTTTGCATTTTTTTGAAAAAAAGTGCAGCCAGCTGATTGTGGCCAAAAGTTGGGCGGTGGTAAGAGTGCTCATGAAAGCTCCCTTGAACCGGACTTGGGAAATAGGTGACTGGTCGTTTTTTGATACACTAAGGTCTTGTCAGTTTTAAATCATGTAAAATCCTATTTTACTAAGGTTTATAGAGAGTTTCATACTATTTTTCGATGGTACAAAAATAGTGAAATTTAGCTCTGTAGAAATTGAAATAGCTGTAGCTGGACCGGAAAATGCCAAACGTAAACCGGGTTTGTCATTTCCCTTGGAGCTTCAAACTTAGAGTAAGTGTCACAAGTGCCACCAACTCTAAGTACATTTGCTAGTCTTTCTTAGCGGTCTTTGCTTAGAAATGACTGTATGCGCAATGATTTTATAGCCATCTCACATCCTGTGAGCTACTGCCATTCAAATTTTACTACGCTAAATTTCACCATTTTTACGATAGACAGTATGTTTGGAAATAATGGAATAACTTAAAATGAATGAAGGATAAAAAAGTTTATCAACAAAACCGATTGGTCATGTTGGAGGGGATTTCCTCGAGTAGTAGTGTTGAGGTTGTTTGAGGGCAGAACATATAGTTCACCTAAGTAAAAATGGCTAAGGTGAGCTAGCAAAATGACAACCGTTCCTTGATTGGCATTTGCCGGTCCCTCTACAACCCGAGGGATTTACCGAAAATAAGGCCAATCAGCTTTCTTACTAGTCGCTTTCATTGCAAATTTCTGATTTTGATGATGAGTTACAGAAAAAAGTTGTGAGAAATGTTTGCTATCAATAACGCTCTCCTATATAATGTGTCTTGTACTTATATTGTTTTTCATAGGGGAGTAACTGGCAGCATAATAAGCTGTGGCAACATCACCAACCGAAAGAAACTTTTCTGGTGTTGCCTTAATTAGTGAGACTTATGTATGTTGTCGCATACACAAGTCTATTTTTTTATGTTCTGACTACCATATCGTATAAAATAGACTTACTCAGCGGCAACAAAAAGTTGAAATGACCTCTGTCGTTTCAGCACCACAGTTGATCCGGCTTACACGACTTGAAAGCTCGGTGATAAATCGTGAATCGTTTCGTGATAAAATGCATCACGACCCGCTTCCCGCCTTATCACTCGCTTTCAGGGCGAGTCGTTTCAGCACCACAGTTGATCCGGCTTACACGACTTGAAGTTTCAAGGATAAGCCCAAAAAGCCAAAGTGGTAAAAAACACCACTGTGTCTTTTCGTTCTTATCCTTCAAATTCAGGGCGAGTCGTTTCAGCACTATTATAAAGGAGGAACAAAATTGGCAGAAGAAAGTACAAAGAAACAACAGCTGCAAGAACGCTTCTATGCGCTAACGCCTGAAGAAGTGATGCAGAAAATGGACACCGATGGAGATGGCATCTCCAATGACGAAGCGAAAAAACGCTTGTCTGAATACGGTCCAAACGAGTTAGATGAGGGCAAGAAAAAATCCATGTTGCAAAAATTCTTTGAACAGTTCAAAGATTTGATGATTCTTGTCTTGTTGGTGGCAGCTGTCATTTCAGCGGTAGTCAGTCATGAAGTTGTGGATGCCATCATTATCTTGGCGGTGGTAATCATCAATGCGGTGATGGGGGTTATCCAAGAAGCGAAAGCCGAAGAAGCCATCGAAGCGCTGCGGGATATGTCCACACCAGATGCCAATGTTATGCGTAATGGTCACGTGGCAAAAGTCAAAAGTACAGAATTGGTTCCTGGGGACTTGGTTCTCTTGGAGGCCGGTGATGTGGTCCCTGCTGACTTGCGCTTGATCGATGCGAGCTCCTTGAAGATTGAAGAAGCGGCTTTGACTGGGGAATCCGTGCCAGTTGAAAAAGAATTGGCTGTGTTAAATGATGGGGATATCGGGATCGGTGACCGCATCAATATGGCCTTCTCCAATTCCAACGTCACTTATGGTCGTGGGAAAGGGATCGTCGTCGGCACAGGGATGAATACCGAAGTTGGTAAAATCGCTGGGATGTTGGCAGAAGCAGACGAAACCGAAACACCGCTGAAGACCAACTTGAACCATTTAGGTAAATTCTTGACTGCGGCCATCATCATCATTGCCATCGTGATGTTCTTCTTCGGGACAGTCATCAATGGTCGCGACTGGTCCGAAATGCTCTTGACTTCGATTTCCTTGGCGGTTGCGGCGATTCCAGAAGGGTTGCCAGCGATTGTAACGATTATCTTGGCCTTGGGTACGCAAGTCATGGCCAAACGTAACGCCATGATCCGTAAATTGCCAGCGGTAGAAACATTGGGTTCGACTGACATCATCTGTTCTGATAAAACCGGGACATTGACCATGAACCAAATGACTGTTGAAAAACTGTATACCAACGATCGCCAATACCCATCGAGCCAACACATTCCTGATGGCAACATGGCTTTGAAAATCATGAACTATGCCAACGACACCAAAGTGAGCGAAAATGGTGAATTGATTGGTGACCCAACGGAAACTGCGTTGGTGGCTTTTGGTAACGACCAAGGCTTCAACGTTTCTGAAAAGATTAAAGAGCAACCACGGGTGGCAGAATTGCCATTTGACTCTGATCGTAAATTGATGTCCACGATTCACCAAGAAGCAGACGGCCGTTACTTGGTAGCTGTCAAGGGTGCACCGGATGTCTTGCTAGGTCGTTGTAACCAAATCCAAATTTTTGATGAAGTAAAAACTTTGACCAATGAAGAAGAACAAAAAGTCTTGACCAACAACAAAGACATGGCGAAACAAGCTTTGCGGGTGTTGGGGATGGCCTTCAAATATGTCGATGCGATTCCAGAAGAAATGGAATCAGAAATCATCGAAAACGATTTGATCTTTGCTGGTTTAGTCGGCATGATCGACCCAGAACGGGCTGAAGCATCCGAAGCGGTTCGCATGGCGAAAGAAGCCGGCATTCGTCCAATCATGATTACCGGTGACCATCGCGACACTGCTGAAGCAATCGCGGGCCGTCTTGGTATCATCAAACCTGGGGATGACTCAGCTGTTTTGACTGGTGCGGAATTGAACCAAATGTCTGATGAAGAATTTGCTAAAAAAGTCCATGACTACTCTGTTTATGCTCGGGTTTCGCCAGAACATAAAGTACGGATTGTCAAAGCTTGGCAAACAGAAGGTAAAGTCGTGGCCATGACCGGTGACGGGGTCAACGATGCACCTTCATTGAAACAAGCGGATATCGGTATCGGGATGGGGATCACAGGTACAGAAGTTTCCAAAGGGGCTTCTGACATGGTCTTAGCCGATGATAACTTTGCCACCATCGTCGTAGCTGTCGAAGAAGGACGTAAAGTCTTCTCAAACATCCAAAAAGCAGTTCAATATTTGATGGCAGCCAACTTGGGTGAAGTTTTGACCTTGTTTATCGCTACGATGTTAAACTGGGATACCTTGTTGCCAATTCACTTGTTGTGGATCAACTTAGTAACAGATACCTTCCCAGCGATTGCCTTGGGGATGGAACCTGCGGAAAAAGATTTGATGAGCCACAAACCTCGTGGCCGTAACTCCAACCTCTTCTCTGGTGGGGTGATGAGCTCAATCGTTTATCAAGGGATTTTGGAAGCTGGAACTGTCTTGTTCGTTTATTGGTCTGCCATCCAATGGCCAGTCCATGCAACCTACACTGAAATCCACGCTGACGCCTTGACGATGGCCTTTGCAACATTAGGTTTGATGCAACTCTTCCACGCATTCAACGTGAAGTCAATCCATCAATCCTTGTTCAAAGTCGGACCATTTAAGAACAAGACCTTCAACTGGGCAATCCTGTTGTCCTTCTTCTTGATGATGGTCATCATCATCGTTCCTGGCTTGAATGACATCTTCAAAGTTGCGCATTTGGACTGGTACCAATGGGGCATCGTAGTCGGTGCATCATTTGCCATCATTCCAATCGTGGAAATCGTGAAATTCTTCCAACGCAAATTGGGGGCGCAATAAGCCAACCACTAGCTTCTATTAATGAAACTCCGTCGAAAGATTTTCGGCGGAGTTTTTTTGCATGCTCATAAAAAGCTGAAGACTAAAAAGAGGCTGCCTCGGGTAGTAGTGTCAAGGATGTCCGAGGGCTAAAGGAGCATACCCCATACAGTTCATCTCAGCAGAAATCGCTAAGATGAGCTAGCAAAATGACAACTGTTTTTTGGTTGGCATTTACCGGTCCCACTACCACCCGAGGGATTCTCCGTAAGCAAGTCCGGCCGGCTTTCTTGAGGACTGGAAATGTTAGAGGTAGACACTGCACCAATCCATATCTTTTTTTGAAGTTAGCGGAAAAGTGGTATAATAACAGGAAGGAGTTTTTTGACAGGAGGGGTTGGCATGCGTTTTTTACATACGGCGGATTGGCATATTGGCAAAAAGTTTAACGGCTATGATCTGTTGGCGGATCAGCGGCAAATCATCGATCAGATACTGGCGATTGCCCAGCGAGAAGCAGTGGATGCGGTGGTGATTGCCGGGGACTTATACGATCGTGGGGTGCCACCAGTCGAAGCGGTAGCCTTGTTTAACGAGAAGGTGGCGGCCATGAATTTGACCCATAAGCTCCCGTTACTGGCGATTGCTGGTAATCACGACAGTAGCGTGCGCCTGGAGACAGGGGGGCCGTGGTTTTCCCATACGGACTTTTATTTGCACACTCGGTTGGATCAGGCCTTTACGCCGGTGGTTTTGGGGGATACCCAGTTTTTCTTGCTGCCTTATTTTGAACCGATTGCGGCCCGCTTAGCTTTTGAAGACGAGCAGCTGAAGACCATCAGTGAGGCGATGGTCCCGGTGATTGCCAAAATAAAAGAACAGTTTGATCCGGAAAAACGCCATATTTTGGTGACCCATTTCTTTGTAGCGGGAGCACTACGCACCGATTCGGAGACGAAGATTGAAGTCGGTGGCTTGGACAATGTCCCGGCTGAGTTGTTGGCGGATTTTGATTATGTGGCGTTGGGGCATCTTCATGGCAAGGATGCCATCAAACACCCGACGATTCAATACAGTGGCTCGCCTTTGAAGTTTTCTCTGTCGGAGGCGAAACAGGAAAAGGGTGTCTTTATTGTTGATACCGAAGCCATGACGCGGGAGTTTGTAGCGTTGACCCCTGCTCATGATGTAGGCGTTCTGACGGCGTCTTATGCGGAATTGTTGGACCCGACCTTTTACAATCAGATTCGGCGAGAGGATTTTTGGCAGATTAAGCTCACCGATCGGGCGGTCATCCCGAATTTGATGAATACGCTGCGGGGCATCTATCCCCGGATTCTCGGTGTCGAGCGGGTCAGTGGCGTGGGGGTCAGCAACAAAGCTTTGGTCAATCAAAGCCAACTGCCACAAGAACGCAAACCGCAAGAGCTAGTGACGGATTTTTTCATTGAGATGACTGGTGAAGAACTATCTTCCCCGCAACTTGATTGGTTACAAAAAGCCTTCACAGCGATAACTAAGCAGTAAGTAGAATTCTGAAGGGTACCGTAGAATAAGACGGTTATTTTGGATCAAGAAATAAGCAATCGACGAATTTGACAAAGGGGACAGTCTGGTGCAACCAAGAACATTGACGATGAAAAATTTTGGCCCGTTTATCCATGAAACGGTAGACTTTGGTGCCTTTGCTGGTAGTGGTTTGTTTTTGATCAGCGGCAAAACCGGTGCCGGGAAGACGACGATTTTTGATGGCATGACCTATGCGTTGTTTGGCCAGACTTCGGGTAAGCTGCGGGCGCCAAAAGAAATGCGGTCAGCCTTTGCCCCTGCCACGGAAGAGACGGCGGTCAGCTTCACTTTTGAACACGGGGGGTTCTTGTATCAAGTGGAGCGTCGGCCAGAACAAGAGGTGGCCAAAAAAAGAGGCAGTGGCATGACCAAGCGCGGGGCCAAAACCACGTTGACGATTTTCGACGAGACGGGGCAAGAGCAGCGGCAGATCACGAAAGATGTCGATAATTATATAACAGAATTACTGCATTTGACCGCCGAGCAGTTTTTCAAAATCATCATGTTGCCACAAGGGGAGTTTCGCAATTTTTTGGTGGCTTCCAGCCGGGATAAAGAACAAGTACTCCAGAAAATGTTCGACACCCAGCTATATGGCCGCTTAAACGAGTGGCTGAAAGAGCAGGTGGCAGCCGCTGGTGAGACGTTGAAGCGCTTGGAAATCAAAGGGCAAACAATCGCGGAACATTTTCAATGGCACCTGCTAACGGCGAAACAGGACTACCCAAGTTTGCCGGAGCTGTTGACGGCTTGGCAGGGAGATTTGGCGCAGTTGGTAGCATCAGAAAAAAAACAGGCGGACACTGTGAAGCAGGCCAAACAGCTGGAAAAGCAAGCAGAGAGCGCCTTTTATCAAGGCAAGGAAGTTCAGGGACGCTTTGATGAGTTGGCACAGGTGGAGCAAAAAGCCACTGAACTGGCGGCTCAAGCAGAAGAAATGGCAGGAGTCAGTGAGGAAGTGGCCGGTTTGACTTGGGCCAAGGAGCACCGCCATTTGCCTGAAGAGTTACAAAAAGAAGAAGCCCAGTTGCAACAGTTGCTCCAGCGACTAGCAAGCACCCAGCTTGACCTAGACACTGTCACTGAAAAAATTACGGCTTGGCAGGCAGAAGCGGCAAAAATGGCTGATACTAAAGAACAGCTAGCGGCCCAGCAACAACAGCTAACTGCTAACCAAATGCGGCTTCCGCTGGCGCAAAAAGCTGCAACCCAAGAGCAAACAGTCTCAGCTACCCAATCCGAGTGGGCGGCTTTGCAACAGCAGTTCCATGAGCTAACGGAGCAAAAAGCGGACTGGCAACAAAAACTGGCTGCCACCCAAAAAATTCTCGACCAAGCAGCCCTTTGGCAGGAGCAAAAACTTCAGCTGCAACAGTTGGCAACCTTGATGACCAACTGGCGGAATGCCGAGGCGAAACTGGCAGAGAGTCGCACGCGTTTGGCGGACAAAGAAAAGCAGCAAACCGAGACGGCGACCAAACTAGCGACGACCAAAGAAAAAGTCGCCACTTGTCACGAGGAACTGTTGGATTTGAAGAGTCGGCAAGCCAGTGTCATGATTGCCAAATTGGCGTTGGATTTGCGAGCGGGCACCCCGTGTCCAGTCTGCGGGTCATTGGATCATCCGGGGACGCATCAGGGTACAGTCGCTTTTTCGGAAACGGAAATCCAAGAAAACGAAGCCCGTTTGCAGGAGCTGGAGACGGCTTGGCAACAAGGTGAGCAACAAAGGGCGGCGTTGCAGACAACTTTGGCACAATTGGCAACCCGTCAGAAAGAGCTGCAAGAAGAAGTCACTGAAAATCAACAAATCGTGGACCATGCCACCGCCGCCGCCCAGAAGTTAGTGACGCAAGTGTGGCAAAAAGTCTGGCAGTTGGCAGAGCAACCCGCGCCGGAAGTGAACCAACCGGAAGCTCAGGTTCAGTGCCTCACGCAGCAAGTAGCGACGGCAGAAGCTCAGCTGGAAAAAGCCCATGAAACGCAAACCCAGTTACAAGCCCAGCTGAAGAGCCTTGAGGAAAAATTACACCAAATCAACGAGGCCATGCGGGAGACGGAGAATCGTCTGCAGCAGCAAAGTGGGCAATTACAGGAATTGCAAGGCCAGCTAGGACAGACCCGCTTATCTGAGCTGGAAGCGACGATTGCGCAATTGCAGGCAGCTATTCAGCAGCTAACAAGTGAGCTGACAGCTTATGAAACAAGCGGCCAACAACTGAAAGAAACGCAGTTAACGTTGACTACCAAATATCAAGAAATCACCAATCAAAAAGAGGAAGCAACAGCGCGCATCAGCCGGACAACCACGGCGTTGCAGCAACTTTTGGCAGAGACGCCATTTGCGACCGGCCTCGATAGTGACGGTTTGCAAGAGCTCGTGCAGCAATTACCTAAACTGCCAGAATTGACAGCTCGTTTGCAGCAGTATCAGCAACAGCAAGATTATGTCAGCCGCAGTCGTAAAAAATTACAAGAACAGCTTGCCCAGGTGGCTGTCCCGGATTTGGCAACGCTTGAGCTGGATTTCAATCAAGCAACTGAGGCCTCTGAAAAAGCACAGCAGCAACTAAATGTTCTAGCCAACCAGCGTAACAATAACCAAGACTGTGTCAAAGAACTAAAAAAACTCATCGCTGAAAATGAAAAACAGCTGGCGCAACAAGGGGAATTGGTGCAGCTGGCAGATACGGTGGGCGGCCGCAATGCTTATAAAACCAGCTTGGAGCGTTATATTTTACAAAGCTATCTCCAAGAAATCTTGGTGGTGGCCAATCAACGGCTGCTGAGCTTGACCCGCGGCCGCTACCAGTTCCAGCTTGCGGATAAGGAGACTGGCGGTCGGGGGATGAAAGGCTTGGACATCGATATTTATGATGACAATGCCGGCATGACCCGGCGTGTGCAGACGTTATCTGGTGGCGAGAGCTTTATCGCCGCCCTGGCCTTGGCTCTTTCTTTGGCAGATGTGATCCAAAACCGCTCCGGTGGGATTGCCATCGAGGCGCTGTTTATCGATGAAGGCTTTGGCTCCCTCGATGAAGAATCGCTGGAAATGGCGATGGAAGCCCTCAGCATGATTGAAACAGAAGGGCGTTTGATCGGGATCATCAGTCACGTGGCGGAGCTGAAGACCACGATCCCTCGGCAGGTGTTGGTCCATGCTGACGGCGCCGGCCAAAGCACAATTGAGATGCAGCTAGCCTTTCAGCAGTGAAGCCTAGGCGCGGTTGTGTTATGGTAAGGGTAGTAAAAACTGGTGCGATGACATGAGGTGAGTTTTTGTAGCACGCTTTTGTAATCTGGCTTTGAGGGCTTGATTCCTCGGTAATAAGTCTGTGAATCCAAGGTGATAAAAAGCATCATCCTGTCTTCCCAGCCTTATTACTCGAAATCAGGACGAGCCCTCGCAGCACGTTTTCGTAGTTCGGCTTTGAGGCGGAGAAAGCTCAGAAATAAGCCCGTGAATCTGTGGTGACCCAAACCGTCCCCTCAGCTTCCCGTTCTTATTTATCGCTTTCTAAGCACCGCCTCGCAGCACGTTTTATCTTTAGGAGGAAATTAAATGAAATGGAGTATCCCGGAAAAGGTGATTGAACGGGGTCGGGATTATTTGAAGGAAGGCCGCGTGCTTTCTGTGACGCCGGATGTGGCGAACAATGTTTGGCATGCTGAAGTGTTGGGCAGTGAGCTGTATTTGGTGGATTTGGATGCGACGGCTAAAGAGGAAGATTTTTGCCAATGTCCTTATTGGGAAGAGCATGGCTATTGCAAACATACGGTGGCGGTGGAGCTTTATTTGCGGCAAGCGGGCAAGGCTCGGCGTATCAAAGCCGATGATTTGGACAAGCCTAGTGCTTTTTCCCCATCTGAAATGTTTTCCAATGGTTTTTCCCGACTGCGCAATCCCGAAGAAAAAAAACTGCAGCCTTTAAGCTTGCAGTTTGTGATTGATAGTATTCCCACAAATCCCTTCCATCCGGAGCTGTCACTTTTGGGGATCTCCGTGAAGTTAGGGTATCGGGGGCAGACTCGTAGTTATGTGGTGAAGAATATTTACCGCTTCTTAGCCGCCTATTTGGAGGAGAAGAAACTGTTATTAAATAAACAGTACAGCTTCCAGCTGGGGGTCGGCGCTTTTACCCCAGAAGAAAATAGTCTCTTACAAGAGTTGGCAGGGTTGGCCCAGACGCAAGAATTAATTGGGCAAACCGGTCTTCCTAGCAAGGGGAAATTGGATAAAAAATACTTGCTGCTGCCGGTGGAATTGGGGCGCGACTTATTAGAAAAAATGGCTGTCGTTCCCACGACCTTGCAGTTTGAAGAGGGAAAATTGAGTCCTGTACGCTTTGCCAAAGAAGGGCAACCCTTGGCTTTTTCAGTTCGCAAAAAAGGCGAGGAGTTCCTTTTGAGTGTGGATCAACTTTTCCGCCAATTGTTCAGTCATTACCGTTGGGGGATTGCCGGTGAGTCCTTATACGCCATGTCTGCCAAACAACTAGAGATTTATCAAACGTTAGAACAGTTATTAAAACGCTTGCCAGATCAGGTGATTCCTTATCCAAAATCTGAGCTTTCTGTGTTATTCAAACAGGTTTTGCCCCTGTTGCGGGAGCTGGGGGAAGTCACCGTTTCTGAGGAAGTGTACCAATATATCAGCGAACAACCGTTGAAAATGAAGTTCGTCTTGCGGCGAAAACAAGGCAAAATCCAAGTACAACTGGATTTCCAATATGGGGAAACTATTTTTTCTACCAATCCGAAACAACAACAAATCCCGCAAGACCATCCGGAAATCATGCGGGATTACCAAAAAGAAGAACGGGCTCGGCATCTGTTGCAACGTTTTGGTTTTACTGCCAACGAGACCGGTTTTGCCAAGGAAATTCCCACTGGTAGCCAGCTGTTTGATTTCTTCACCAAAGAAGTGCCGGCTTTGCAACAGCTGGGCGAGGTCTTGATGGGGAAGAAATTGCGAGAGTTGTACTTGGATGGAGCAAGTCATACCCCTCGTCTGACGGTGGATCAGGAAGGTTCATGGCTGGATGTGCGCTTTGATATTTCTGGCATCGCGGACCAAGAAATCGATGCGGTGCTAGCGAGCTTGTTGCGAGATGATCGCTTTTACACGCTGGAAAATGGCCAGATTATCACCTTTGATTCAGAAGAGTTTCAACAGACTTCCAAAGCCTTGCAAGGGTTGCGGGATCAGCTTTCCAGTCAAGATGGACATTTGCAGCTGCCCTTGAATCAAGGCTTGGTCTTGCAAGAACGCCTGACTGGGGAAAATGTCGACTTTACCGCCGCTTTTGCCACCATGGTGCAAGATTTGCTGAAGCCAGATGAGTTCGTGACGACATTGCCAGATGGCTTACAGGCGGAGTTGCGGAGTTATCAAGTCACTGGTTTTCGCTGGTTGAAAATGTTGAGCCACTACCATTTTGGTGGGATTTTAGCAGATGAAATGGGTCTGGGGAAGACGTTACAAGCCATTACCTATCTTTTGTCGGAAAAACAAGACAGTGGGCGGATGCAAGCATTGATCGTGGCGCCAGCCAGTTTGACTTACAACTGGCAACAGGAATTGAAACGCTTTGCCCCGCAGCTGACCACCGCGGTCATCGGGGGCAATCGCAATGAGCGGGAGCGGCTGTTGGCAGAACCGGTGGATGTTTTCATCACCTCTTATGCGAGTTTGCGTCAAGATGTGGTGCTGTATCAAGACCGGCCCCTGACCCATCTGATTTTGGATGAAGCCCAGATGGTGAAAAATAGTACCACCAAGACGGCACATGCCTTACGTTCTTTGGAAATCGATCATCGGTTTGCTTTGAGCGGGACACCAATCGAAAACAATTTAGAAGAACTATGGTCCTTGTTTCAGATGATTATGCCAGGCTTCTTCCCGACTCGGGGCAAGTTTAAAGAGCTTACCGCTGAGGAAGTGGCCAAGATGATTCGGCCCTTTATCCTGCGACGGGACAAGAAATCGGTCTTGAAGGATTTGCCGGAAAAACTGGAGCGCAACTATTACAGTGCCTTGACCGACGAACAAAAGACCATTTACTTGGCTTATCTGCGGCAGATGCAAGAGCAGATTACCGGGATGGACTCCCAAGCCTTCCGCAAAAATCGGATTGGCATCTTGGCGGGATTGACCCGTTTGCGGCAGATTTGTTGTGATCCGAAGTTATTTATCGACGACTACGAAGGGTCTTCTGGCAAGTTGGAACAGGTGAAGGATTTGGTGCAGGCCGCCAATGAAAACGGCCGTCGCATCTTGTTGTTCTCCCAGTTTACTGGCATGTTGGACATTATCGAAGCAGAACTGACGGCGATGGGGCTGACCAGCTTTTACTTGCGGGGTTCCACACCACCAAAAGAACGGATTAAGATGGTGGATGAGTTTAACGCAGGGGCCAAAGATGTCTTCTTGATTTCCCTGAAAGCAGGGGGCACCGGGCTGAACCTGACGGGAGCGGATACCGTGATCCTCTATGACCTCTGGTGGAATCCAGCGGTGGAAGAGCAAGCGGCGGGTCGTGCCCACCGGATTGGCCAGAAAAAAGTCGTGGAAGTGTGGCGCCTGATAGCAGAAGGCACCATCGAAGAACGCATCGACTTGTTACAAAACGAAAAACGGGAACTCTTCCAAAAAGTCATCTCAGGTAATGAAACCCAGATTCAACAATTGACGGAAGAAGATATCCGGATGATTTTGAACGCCGGGGTAGAGTGACCATAAAAATAGCTGTTTCTTTGAGGAAAATCTCAAGGAAACAGCCATTTTTTATTTTCTCCGATAACGTTGGAATAACAGTCTCAGGATTGGCGCTAACAACAGATAAAAGCCGAGATTTCCGATGGCGTGTAAGGCATCGAAGCTCAAACCGCTGATCCAGTAAGCCCAAAAGACTTGCATGCCCAGCAAAAAATAATTAAAGACGGAGTAGATGAAACCATAGACAAAGCCCATCAAGCCGGCCACCCCGGCTTGAAACCAAAGCTTTGAGCCCACCACGGGTATAAAAGAACTTAGCCAGAACAATAATAAAATGACAACATAGCTTAACAGCTGGCCGACTGTCCAAATGCCAAATCCTAGAAAAAGATTCGTAATCACCAAGGACAAAGTAGCCACCAATAAGGCTTCTGGCAGACTCAAAGATAATGTCAGCAATAACAAAATCGCCGTCATCGGTTGGACGTTGGGTAAAAAAGTAAATAGCATCCGCCCCACGACGCAGGCAGCGGTCATCAAGGCGAGATAGGCGATTTTTTGGGCAGTGAAGCGAGGTGTAATGGACTTAGGATTCATCTTGTTGATCCTCATTATTCCGATGGTCATTTTCCAAAAACACTAGTAAATCTGGTGTTTGTTCATAACGCAAAGAAGCGCTGCGGTCTTTTTCTAAGATGGTGGTGGTTAAATCTAAGTCTTCTACCGCTGCAATGGCTACGGTGTAGTGGATTAGGTCGGCTAGTTCCCGAGCCAACTGGATTTTTAATTGTTGTGTTTCGGTGTTATCTTTCGCTATCTGAGTAGGGTCCACAGCAACTGGGCGCCCGGCAGCGTCGTACACCGCAGTTCCATTGGTATTTTTCCGTCCGGCCAAGAGATTGAGGACTTCCGCGGTTTCTCCCAGCTCTTCCACTAATTTCATAAATAAGCCACTACCTTCAGAGACATGGACGTATTTTTGGCGGAGGTAGCCTTGTAGTTGGGTCATGGTAAAGTCGGTCATGGATTTTCCTTTCACTGACTGGAAGTAGGTAACAGTCATCTGTATTTTCCTTCACTCTACCATATTTGCCGGCACTAGGGAATATTCTGAAAATTTTTGCGAATCTTTTTCAAATCCTCAGTCAAAGATGATAAAATATGTTCAAGACAAATGCCAGCGACTACTTTTGAAGGGTCGCAATAGGAGAAAGTAGGCTGAGATGAAGATTTCGACATTATTTAAAGCAAATCAACCGGTGCTATCTTTGGAGGTCTTTCCACCAAAAAAAGAGAGTGGTTTAGAGACGATTTATGACACGCTACACCAGTTGCAGGCAGTGAAGCCGGACTTTATCAGTGTGACTTATGGGGCAGGGGGGAGCGGCGTGAACAATCAAACCTTGGCATTGGCCACTGCCATCAAAGAACGCTACGGGATTAAACCGCTGCATCACCTGACTTGTGTCAATAACACTAAGGAGGAAATCCAGACGATTTTGGCGGAGCTGAAGGAAGCGAATATTGAAAATGTCCTGGCTTTGCGAGGGGATTTGCCCCAGGAGGAGTCAACACAGACCTTCGTGCAAGAATACGCGTATGCCAAGGATTTGATTGCGGAGATCGATAAGGACCCAGCTTTTTGTGTCGGGTCGGCCTGTTATCCAGAAGGGCATATTAGCCAAGCCAGCGATGAAGAAAACTACCATCATCTCTTGGAAAAAGAACAGGCAGGAGCGGATTTTTTTATATCCCAGCTTTTTTTTGATAACGACTGCTTTTATAAAATGGTGGAAGGTGCCCGCCACGCTGGGGTGACTAAGCCTTTGGTGGCAGGGATTATGCCGATTTTGTCCCAGGCTCAGGTGCAAAAGATGATTTTTATGTGTGGCTCCAGCCTGCCTTCCAAGCTGATTAAGTTGATTTATCGCTACGGAGACGATGTGACGGAGTTGCGCAAGGCCAGTCTTGACTATGCCCTTGAACAAATGACAGATTTGCTGGCCCATGGGGTGGATGGGGTGCATCTTTACACCATGAATCGTCCGGAAATTGCCACCAAGACCTTCGAGTATTTGCGAAACGAGGTGTCTCGTACATGAGCAAGCCGTTATTACCTTTGGAAAAACGAGAAGTGTTGCGTTATTTAGGCTACAAGCGCGGACAGGCTTTGAGCGGTGACATTGAGGCCATTGTGGAAGAGATGTTAGTGGAGGTGCAAAAAGTCAGCAATCCCCGTTATCTTTATCAACTTTTTGACATCGAAGCCGATGAAAAGGCGCAGGTGATTCGGGTACTGGGTACGGACTTGGTGCTCACCGGTAAAGACATTTGGCGCCACCTGCATCAGGCTTCGCAAGTGGCGCTCTTGGCGTGTACGCTGGGACTGGAAGTCGAACAGGTGATTCGCCGTTATGAAATCACCGACTTGACCCGTGGTTTGGTGTTGGATTGTGCTTGTACGGAATATATCGAGAAAATTTGCGACTTGGCAGAATGCGAGATTGCTGCCACAGTCGCTAAAGAAAAGGTGGGGGCAGCCAACGCCCGCACCTTGAATCAGCGTTTTTCTCCTGGCTATGGGGATTTGCCGCTAGCGATCCAACCGGCGTTTATTCGCACGGTGGCGGCGGATACCAAGCTGGGAATCACGTTATCCAAAGAACACTTGATGATTCCTCGCAAATCCGTGACCGCCCTCATCGGTTTATTTGCCAACGAGGCAGATGCCAAACCACGCCGCAAAGGAAAATTTTGCCAGATGGCAGATTTTCGAGCCTATCATTTTCGAATCGGAGGAGCTTATCATGACTAACACAATTTCCTACAGATCTCCCAATGAAGAAGCCGGCGTTTTGGCAGCTTTGGCTCAGGGCTTTTTACTCATTGACGGGGCGATGGGGACGATGCTGCAACAAAACGGCTTACCCACAGGCTTACAGCCGGAATATTTCAATTTGACCCACCCGAATATTGTCACCAAAATCCATCGATCCTACGTGGAAGCCGGAGCGGACATCGTCACCGCCAATACCTTCCAAGCCAATCGTCATAAGTTACCGCAAGCCCAATTACCAGAAATCATCCATGCCGCCATCAACTTAGCCAAAGCCAGTGGTGCCCGTTTTGTCGCTTATGATATGGGACCGATTGGGGCATTAATGGCGCCTTATGGGACGTTATCTTTTGATGAAGCCTACGAGATCTTTAAAGAGCAAGTGGTGCTCGCAGCCGAAGCAGGGGCAGATTTGGTGATTTTGGAAACCATGAGCGACTTGCTGGAGACTAAGGCCGCCTTATTGGCCATCAAGGAAAACAGCGACCTGCCAGTCTTTATCACCATGACCTATCAGGCTGACGGGCGCACCTTTGTGGGGACGGACCCGGTTACTGCGACCTTGACCTTGCAAGGACTGGGAGCAGATGCGGTAGGTTTGAACTGTTCATTGGGTCCGAAAGAATTGTTGCCGCTAGTCACGGAAATTTTGGCGGTGGCCAAAGTACCGGTGGTGGTACAAGCCAATGCCGGGCTGCCGGAAATGGTAGCAGGCCAGACGGTTTATCCTATTAGCGTAGCGGAATATACAATCTATGTAACAGAGATGCTGCGCCAAGGCGTGAGGATTGTGGGCGGTTGTTGCGGGACGACACCGGCGTTTATTGCCGATCTCCGGCAGACGTTGGATAACGAGTTTGCTAGCGGGCCTGTGGCGACCACTCCTACTAGCGTGACAGCGGTGACTTCTGGTTCGCAAACGGTACGTCTGAATCAGGTGACGGTCATTGGTGAACGGCTGAATCCCACCGGGAAAAAGCGCTTGAAAGAAGCCATTCGCCAAGAAGATTTCGGCTATATTTTGAAAGAAGCCATCGATCAAGTCAATGCAGGGGCGGCAATTTTGGACGTCAACATGGGCCTGCCGGAAATCGACGAGGCGGCGATGATGGTGCAAGCCGTGGGGCAGTTGCAAGGGGTGGTGAATGTGCCGCTGCAAATCGACAGTTCCTCGGTGGCAGCTATCGAAGCCGGTGCCCGGGTCTACAACGGGCGCCCCTTGATCAACTCGGTCAATGGGAAACCGGAAACCATGGCGGCGATTTTCCCTATCGTCAAAAAATATGGTGCCGTGGTACTAGGGTTGGCCCTAGATGAAAAAGGCATCCCGGAAACGGCTGCGGGACGGGTAGCGATTGCCCGCCGCATCATCGAAACAGCGGCGAGGTATGGGATTCCCAAAGAAGATGTCTTGATTGATCCCTTGGTACTGACCGCCTCTGCTCAACAAGCCCAAGTGCAAGTCACTTTGGATACGTTACGGCTGTTGAAGGAAGAGCTTGGGGTATGCACTGTCGCCGGCGTCAGCAATGTATCCTTTGGTTTGCCTAATCGACCGTTATTGAATGCCACCTTCTTGGCTGCCGCCATCGCTTCCGGACTGGATGCGCCGATTATCAATCCTATGAGCCAACCCATGATGGCGGCGATTCATACGATGCGGGTCATCAACGGGCAAGATCAGGATGCGACGACTTTCATTGCTAAAAAAGATGAGCTGGCGGTGATGGATAGCAAGCTGCCAGGTTCTATTGGTAGCCAGCAACCAGCGGCAACTGCCACTACAGCGCCGACTGCCAATGACAGCTTAAAAACCATGATTCTCCAAGGCCGCAAAGACGAGACACCGGCTAAAACCAAGGCCTTATTAGCCCAGTACACTCCTTTAGAAATCGTCAATCAAGAATTTATCCCAGCCCTCGATGAAGTGGGAGCCAAATTTGAAGCCGGCAGTCTCTTTTTGCCCCAGTTGATGCAAAGTGCGGAAGCCGTCAAACGGGCCCAAGCAGTCCTCAAAGACCATCTGGCTAGCCAGAGTGAGGCCAGCCCCAATCAAGGCAAGATTCTTCTAGCAACCGTGGCCGGAGATATCCACGACATCGGTAAAAATATCGTCAAGATGATGTTGGAAAACTATGGCTTTCAGGTGGTTGATCTAGGAAAAGACGTCCCGATTGAAAAAGTCGTGGCGACGATTCGGGAACAAGAGATTCAGCTGGTGGGCTTGTCAGCCTTGATGACTACCACCGTCCAAAATATGAAAGCCACCATCGCCGCTGTGCGGGAGGCGGGCTTAGATTGTACCTTTATGGTGGGGGGTGCCGTGTTAAACGAAGAGTATCGAGAATTCGTCGGCGCCGATTATTACGCCAAAGATGCCTTGGCATCAGTGACCATCGCCCAGCAGTTTTTCAGACAGACTTAAAATAGCTGTGGCACAAAATTGGGAAGTGGAAAAGACGACCCGTTTATCAGGTAATTGAAAAGCCACAGAAAACGCTGGTGACAGTCGTTTTCTGTGGCTTTGTCCGGTCTTACTACCACCCGAGGGATGCTCTGGAAGCGAGTCTGCCCGGCTTTCTTACTTAAAAAATAATATTCTCTTTGATCATTTCCAAGTCCTTGATCAAAATCTTGCGGTCTTGCATGCAGATGGCTTCCATTTCCCGCAGTTGTTGCAGCATCCGACTGACGGAAGAGGCGGTGGTGATGCCGCAAAAATGGGCGATTTCTTCGTTGGTGACGATAAAGTCGATCAAAATCCCACCTTTGACTGGTACCCCAAATTTTTCTTGCAAATCAAACAGCTGGGTACAGACAGCTCCAAATTTGCCGTTCATTAACATTTGTTGTAGTTTTTTCATATTATGCAAAAGCCGCACCCGGTAATAATCTTTGACGTACTGTTGCAGTTCGCGACTTTCGTTGACATCCCGCCAAAATTGGACCCGGTCGATGCGATACAGCTCAGCCATAGAAGACTCGATGCGGATATTGAAAGGGGCATCGATAAACTGGGAGTATTCGTCCTTCAATAAAGAGACGATTTCCAACTGATTGATATAACGGAGATTGAACTCCCGGCCATCTTTGGAGATGACACTGGTCTTAATCACACCATTTTTCAAAATGTAAACATAACTATCCTGCAAGCCCTCGTAAGTGAGGTATTTCTTGCGGGTTTTTTTGATGGTGGGAAATTGATGGGCAGTCAAGTATTCTTGCAAAATATGATGGTCCATAAGGGGCACTCCTTCAAGGTTTAGCGGAATTGTTAGTGGCTGATAAAAGGTCAAGCGATGGTGCTGAGAGATGAGGTGCGTTCAGTTAGCGATAAGGGAACCCCCTGTATTCGTTAATGAAAGTACAACGGTGTTTTCTGAAAATAAAATCCGTTTCTATTAAACGCCTGTTATCCTCAAAAAGCAATAACAAATGTTAATGAAAAATGCTATTTTCTTTTGCTTCTAGCAAATTTGGTTTTTTATAATGAAAATTTTCAGTAAACTATGGAAGATTTATCAGTTGGTTGCCAAAACCTGATTCGTTTCGGCAATTGTTGCACTTATTGGCTTATCTATCTAGGAGGAGTTCCATGGAAAAGGAAGAAAAATTATTTAACAAAGGCTTTATCAGTATTACCTTGATCAATTTTATCGTCTATTTGGTATATTACCTGTTGATGGTGATTATCGCCGTGATTGCGCAGGACAATCTTCACGCGACCTTGAGTCAAGCCGGTCTCGCCTCAGGAATTTACATCATCGGTACTTTGTTGGCCCGCTTGTTGATGGGTAAAAAGTTAGAGTTGGTTGGTCGAAAAGCTGTATTGCGTTACGGTTCACTGTTTTATTTAGCCACTACGATTGCCTACCTGTTTATCCCGGGAATCGGCGTCTTGTACGGCGTGCGGTTGCTGAACGGGTTTGCCTATGGGACAGTTTCCACAGCGACAAATGCCATCGTGACAGCCTACATTCCTCAATCGAAGAACGGCGAAGGAATTAACTATTACGGCTTGTCCACTAGTTTGGCAGCAGCGATTGGGCCATTTATCGGCATGATCTTGTTAAACTTAACCAATTTTTATACGATTATTATCTTCTCCATCGTTTTAATCGCCGCAACGACAGTAGCTTGCTGGGTTTTCCCAGTCAAAAATATTGTTTTGACTCCAGAACACCGCGCGTCATTGGCTGCCCATACGTTGGATAGCTACATCGAGAAAAAAGCATTGTTCATCACCTTCATCGCCTTTTGGATGGGCTTGGCTTATTCTAGCGTGTTATCTTTCTTATCTTCATACGCACAAGCCATTCATTTGGTAGATGCGGCTAGCTTCTTCTTTGTTGTTTATGCTTTGGTAATCACCGCTACTCGTCCTTTATCTGGTCGGATTTTCGATGCCAAAGGGGAAAATTATGTCATGTATCCAAGTTATTTCTTCTTGGCAGCTGGTCTAGCAGCTTTGAGCTTTACCACTAGCAGCTGGTTATTATTAGTCTCCGGTGCTCTGGTAGGTCTGGGCTATGGTACCTTCATGTCCAATGGGCAAGCGGTTTGCCTGAAAACTTGTGACAGCCACCGAATCGGGATCGCCTTGTCGACTTACTTTGTTGGTTTGGATCTGGGGTTGGGGGTCGGCCCTTACATCTTCGGTATCTTGCGTAGTCACCTCAGCTTCCAAAGCATGTACTTGGTGGCAGCCATCTTGCCAATCGCCTGTGCTATTGTTTACCGCCTGTTTTACAAGAAGAGCGATGTCATTGAAGAAGTCGTGGAAGAAGTTACGGCCACCACTGATACCATCGTGCATTCCGTTCATTCTGTCGAAGATTCTGTCAAATAATTTTTCTGAGGTGAAAATAATGGATCAACAAATGATACAAATCATGGAAAAAACCTTGCTTAAATTAGAAGATATCACTCACAAATTGGAAGACATCGAAGTCAACACCCACCGCCTAGATGATCAACAACAACATCTAGAAGGGGCTGTCCAACAGCTAAAACGCGCGGTGCAAAATGACAATATCATTGGGTAACAACTAAATGAAGAGAAAGGCTGCTGACGAAGGTTGGCAGCTTTTTTGTTGGCCTGAAAGCCCCCCTGCTTCCATCAAGGCAACAAATGATTTTTGCGTCACCGCTGCAATTTAGGATTGTATTCTTTTTCAAGATAGGTTATTCTATCTGTGATAATGAGAATCATTATCAGTTAGGAGGTGGCGAATGAAGCGGGGAATAGTTCTAGCGACACTTGGATTGGCGGTGATTTCAGTCTTTGTTGGTTCCGGAACCTTGACTTTTCAAGGACTCATTTCTGGGGATTCACAACAGTGGCTTTTGTTATATGAAACGCGCCTACCGCGAACGGTCAGCCTGGTTTTGGCTGGGGGCATGATGAGCGTTTGCGGCGTAGTCCTGCAAAAAATCATGCAAAATCCCTTCGTATCCACCAACGCCATCGGAATGGTGGATTCTAGTCGTTTGGGAATTTTGCTGGTGATGTTGTTTTTCCCGAATGCTTCCATCTTGGTCCGTAGTGGGGTGGCCTTTGTTTTTTCTTATTTGGGCGTACTGTTATTTCTGGCCTTGAGTAAACGTCTCCCGCAGCGGGATCCGTTTATTTTACCTTTGACGGGGATGATGTTTGGTAATGTCGTGGGAGCCGCGGCTAGCTTTTTTGGTTATCAATTTCAATTGGTTCAAAACATTTCTTCGTGGTTACAGGGGAATTTCGCTACGGTCATGAAGGCGGATCATCAACTGATTTACGTGACGATTCCTATTTTTATCGTGTTATTTTTCATGCTACATAAAATCATGGTGCTCAGCCTGGGAGCAGACTTAGCGCAAAACTTTGGTCTCAATGTGAATCAGCTGCAATTTTTACTATTGGCGCTGGTGGCCCTAGGCAGTACTGCGGTCTTAATCATGGTGGGCAGTGTGCCTTTTTTGGGGATTGTCGTGCCCAACCTAATCGCCCTAAAATTTGGGGATCACCTGAAAAACACCCTGTTTCTAACGGGAGTTACCGGTAGCGGCTTGTTATTATTATGCGACATTTTGGCTCGGGTGGTGATTGCACCTTATGAAGTTCCAGTAAGTGTTGTGATGGGGATTTTGGGAGGGATCTTGTTTTTAGTGTTATTGATGAGGAGGCGTGTCGCATGAATAAAGAACAACGCTTCCGCCGTCAAGTGTTGGTTTTAGGACTCTTAATCCTGGTGACTACTGGCTTGTATCTCACTTACAACACGTATGGCAATTGGTCTTTTGCGCTAGCTATTCGTGGGAAAAAATTAGCGGCCTTTTTCTTGGTGGCCCTTGCTTGTAGCGGACCGACTGTTGCCTTTCAGACTTTGACCCACAATCGCTTTTTGACGCCAGGGATTCTGGGGATGGATCAACTCTATGTGACTGTCCAGACTGTCTTGTTTTTTATTGCGGGTGGTTCGGTGGGGTTGAGCCTGCCAGTCGTCCCCCAATTTTTAGTCAATGTGCTGTTGATGGCCGTGGTGAGTGTGCTTTTTATCGGTTTTTTCTTAGGCAAAACCGGCAATGATTTTTTTCGCCTATTGATGGTGGGGATGGTGGCCGCTAGTCTTTTTTCTAGCATCAGTACCTATTTGCAAGTGCTGATGGATCCCAATGAATATGATTTACTCCAAGGCAAGCTTTACGCTAGCTTTGGCAATGTTTCGGTGGAGTTATTGGTGATTAGTGGTGTTTTATTGGCTGTTATTTGTGGCGTTTTATGGTATTTCGGACCGGAACTAGACGTCTTACTTTTAGGCTTCGATCACGGCGTAAACTTAGGTATTTCCGTACGTCCTCTGCAACGACTCTTGCTATTTTTGATCGCAGCAGCAACCGGAATCGCCACGGCTTTAGTGGGACCGACGATTTTCTTAGGCTTCGTGGTGGCTACCGTCAGTTATCAAATTTTCCCTGTCCATCGCTATCGTCAGTTATTTTTAGGCAGTACATTATTAGGAATTTTGTTTTTAATTGGTGGCCAGTTTATCGTGGAACAGTTTTTGGGATTGAAGGCCACCATCAGTACCATCATCCAGTTTGCCGGTGGCTTGTTCTTTATCGGGAAACTGGTGGCTGGTTCTAGTCCAGTGAATCGCCGTAGAAAGTTCGGAAATTAGTCAAAATCCCTCGGTGATAGAAACCATCACCAAGGTCTTTTGCTCAAATTTCTCACTTTCAGGGCCACGGCGTTTCACATTTTAGAAGTCCAGTGAATCGCCGTAGAAAGTTCGGCAAAGATAAGTAGCGTTGGAAGGAGTGAGAAGATGATTGAAGCACAGGCTGTGGGGAAGCAGTATTTGGATAAAACGGTGTTGGCAGAGATTGATTTGCAGTTGCCAAAAGGGGAGCTAATCGCCTTTATCGGTCCCAATGGTGCTGGCAAGAGCACGTTGTTGTCGATCATGAGTCGGCTGCAAGGGGATTTTTCTGGTCAGTTGTATATTGACCAGGGGGAGATTCGGGCGTGGGATTCGAAGGAGTTGGCCCAACGTTTGGCGATTTTGAAGCAAAGCAATCAAGTGCAGGCTCGGATTACCGTGGCGGAATTGGTGGCATTTGGCCGTTTTCCATATAGTCGTGGACGCTTGACGGCCGCAGATGACAAGTTGATTCATCAAGCCCTAGCGGAAATGCACTTAACCGATTTAGCGGAAGCAGAGATCCAAACCTTGTCAGGAGGTCAGCTACAACGGGCCTATATTGCGATGATTTTGGCTCAAGATACAGAATATATCTTGCTAGATGAACCGTTAAATAACTTAGATATGAATCATGCCAACCAGATGATGCATCTTTTGCGACGGTTGGTAACCAAACTTGGCAAGACGGTTTTATTGGTGATTCATGATATCAATTTTGCGGCAGGTTTTGCCGATGAAATCATCGCTTTGAAAAATGGTCGTTTGTTTAAACAAGGGACTGTGGATGAAGTGATTACACCGGCTGTTTTAGGCGAGCTATACGAGATGGAAGTCAAAGTGGTTTCCTATGAAGGACGACCCTTTTGTATGTATTTTGATTAATTGGCTTTTTGAGGAAACTCATTGGCGCGACACCCAACAACATGTGAAGGAGTAAAATGAATGAAAAAAATAACGATGATGCTTTTGATGACTGGGCTATTACTGGTGGCGACAGCTTGTGGTGAAGCTACCGGAGCGGGAAAAAACACGGCGACGACAGCGACTAGCAGTCAGACTCAGTTGCCGCCGACAGTCACGGTGACAGATGGAGAGGGCAACAAAGTCGAAGTGGCGACAAATCCAGAAAAAGTCGTGGTATTTGATAACAGCGCCTTGGATACGATGGACCAATTAGGTGTGGGGGATCGCGTAGTTGGGGCGGCGACAGATAACTTGCCAAGCTTTTTGGCAGCTTACAAAGAGGTGGAGTCAGCTGGGGGTATCAAGGAACCCGATCTGGAAAAAATTAACGCCATGCAACCGGATTTGATTTTGATTTCTGGTCGTCAAAAAGATTTTAAAGAGCAACTTGCTAAAATCGCGCCGACACTGTATCTCTCCACCGATAATACGGATACTTGGCATTCGATGCAAAGCCAAATCCAAAGTATCGGAGCGATTTTTGGCAAGGAAGCAGTGGCTCAGACAGCCATCGATACCCTTCAGACAAAGATCGATTCTATCGCAAAACAGGCCAGTGCTTCTCAAGAAAAAGCTCTCGTCTTGTTGGTGAATGAAGGCAGCCTTTCTGCTTATGGAGCGGGTTCACGGTTTAGCATCGTCCATGATACATTTGGCTTTGCCCAAGCGGATGAGCAGATTGAAGCGTCGACTCATGGACAAAGTGTTTCCTATGAGTATGTGCTAGAAAAAAATCCCGACGTCATCTTTGTGATTGATCGGACCCAAGCCATTGGTGGTGACGATAGTAAAAATAACGTAGCCGAAAATAAGTTGGTAAAAGAAACGACAGCTGGCAAAAACGATAAGGTCATTTTGTTGGACCCTGCTGTGTGGTATTTGGCCGGGTCGGGGATTGAATCAGTGGACATCATGGCGGATAATGTCGCGAAAGCTTTTGAAAACTAATCAATAAAAGAACGCCGTCATAAAAATCTTGATGGCGTTTTTCAAGGACGTGGGGACCTGTCAAAAATTATCAGAAAACTCTTGACAATCGCTGTGAAAGTGCGTAAACTTGACAGAAACAATCATAGAAATGCTAGGATAAGAACTAGTACACTGGGCACCGATGACAGAAAGCAGCCGGCTGATGAGAGGCGCCATGAGGTCACCAGTGGAATTCCTCTTGGAGCAGCGGGCTGAAAAATAGTAAGCCCTGACGGTAGGCCATCGTTATTTGGCCGGGGTATAGCCAGGATTTTTCACGGCTCGTACCTGTCGAGGTGCATGGGGCGACCCAGCACAAACAAAGGTGGTACCACGAAGAGTTCGCTTCGTCCTTTCCCTATTTGGGAGAGGATGAGGCTTTTTTTGTAGTTATTTTTAGAGTCGGAGGGGTAATGGCAGCTGTTATCTGGGCCGTAGCTGGTGGCGGGTTTGTTTAGCAAATCTCAGCCAGAAGGAAAAAAGGGGGAAAAAGCATGAGTTTCAAACAATTAAGTGAAAAAATCAATACAGATACCGTCAAGGGGATTACCAAACTTGATCCGGAACCAGCCGCGCAAAAAGCCGCACGGGACAAAGAGTTGGCAGCTATCATGACCGGTGAAGACCAGCGTTTGTTATTGGTGATCGGTCCTTGTTCGGCCCATGATGAAGAAGCGGTGATGGCGTATGTCCAGCGCTTGGCCGCCTTGCAAAAGGAAGTGGCGGACAAAATTTTTATGGTGCCACGGATTTATACCAACAAGCCTCGAACCAATGGCGATGGCTACAAAGGATTGTTGCACCAACAACGCCTGGACGAAGGCTCCAATTTGATTCGGGGGATTATGGCGGTTCGTAAATTGCACAAACGGGTGATCACCGAAACCGGCTTGACCACCGCCGACGAAATGCTCTATCCAGAAAACTTGGAACTGGTGGAAGACTTGGTGAGCTATGTGGCAGTGGGGGCCCGCTCGGTGGAAGACCAACAACACCGCTTTGTCGCCAGTGGTATTGACCAACCAACCGGGCTGAAAAATCCCACCAGCGGCAATCTGACGGTCATGTTTAATTCTCTTTACGCCGCTCAGCAAAAGCAAGAGTTTATTTACAATGGCGCTGAGGTGGAATCCAGCTCCAATCCCTTGGCACACGTGGTCTTGCGGGGGGCATTGGATGAAACTGGTAAAAATATTCCCAACTACCACTACGAAGATTTGCTGAACGTCGTGGCTATGTACAAAGCTGGGAATTTTAAAAATCCTTTCGTCGTGGTGGATACCAATCATGACAATTCTGGGAAAAAATGGGAAGAACAAGTCCGAATCGTCAAAGAAACGATGCTAAACCGGACTTATCACCCGGATCTGCATCAGATGGTGCGAGGCTTTATGATTGAAAGTTTCCTAGAAGACGGGCGCCAAGAACCGGACGGACAAGTCTTCGGCCAATCGATTACAGATCCTTGCCTAGGCTGGGAAAAGACGGAAGCTTTGGTGCGCTGGCTTTACCAACAGGCGTAAGGGATTGAGGTAATTTTGGAATATGAAGAAGCCCGCAACGGATGCTATGTGGCAGAGGGGGAGGGTAACTTTGTTTTCGAGATGCCAGTTAGGCAAATACGTCTATCGGCAAAAAGACTTCGCAAGGGTGATTGCGAAGTCTTTTTACTTGGTAAAGGAGTGACAAGTTTTCATTTTTTGTGAACTTGATACGGAGACCAAGGACATCGTGGTGTTACCTGATTGCTTTTGGTAGTTATTGCATCAGGCGTTGGTAATCTGGCTGTTTCACTTCTGGTCCTTGGTAGTGATAGATGGGGTAGGCTTCCCCGGTTGCTAGCTGAAAGAGTTTGACCTTGAAGTGGTACAAAATCGTCGGTTGACTAGCCTCGTGGGGAGAGACATAAGCGATGTCTTGCTGATCCCAATCTGCCGCCACGGTAAAAGGGTCCTCATAGACCGACTCGTCCAATGTCTGGGTGATGGTTTGTAACAGCCGGTTACTATCATCAAAGAACTGATGGGCATTTAGGTCTTGGAGGAGTTGGTTGTTGTTGGGGATTCGACAAAAATAGTTACGTTGTTTGGCAACTTCGTGTAAGTACTCTTCTTGGTAACGTTGCAGGGTTTCCAGGGCAGACTGGATATCTGCAGCCGGCTGACTGTAAGTCGCTAAATCCATCAAGAGGGCAATCGGCAATTCGCTTACTGGCAAATGGGCCTGATCCCACTGAGCGATGGCCTCTGCCTGCCAACGGGTTTGGGCATAAAAGGTGGCTGTCGTTACGTGTAAGTTTGTTTCAAGGTACCGTTGAACGTGATATTTCATCAAAAATCCTCCTTAAAAAGGTCGAAAAGCAACAAGTAAAAACCATTGAACACCAATTTCCAGATGATAAAAAAATTATATAATTATGATAACACAACAAGAATGAAAGCGTAATCAAAAAAGCGGTGGGACAGCTCTTTTTTTGAGAGGCTACACTAACATCAGGAAAAATTAAAAAGTATCAAAAGACGAGAAAAGCCTGCCAGTCTAACTAATTTCCCGCTTCGTATAACTGATGAGGGAAGCCGGTTAGCAGGAGAAAAAAACACACTTTTTTTGATTTTTAATTTGATGGTGAAGTGGTACAATAGAAACAAGGTCTAGACCTGTAAACGTTTTATAAGGAGGAGCTAAAATGAAATT
Organism: Enterococcus diestrammenae; assembly: GCF_049384045.1. Classification (NCBI taxonomy): domain Bacteria; kingdom Bacillati; phylum Bacillota; class Bacilli; order Lactobacillales; family Enterococcaceae; genus Enterococcus; species Enterococcus diestrammenae. The sequence continues at coordinate 176,351 of NZ_JBMRGR010000003.1, read as the reverse complement.
AGCGATTTTTGATATTGGTGGATCGGCTGTAAAATATGGGTTGTGGGAACAACATCAACTCAGCCAAACCAGCCAGTTTCCTACCCCGACCACTTTTGAAGAAATGAAAGAACAAATGAAAGAAGTCGTTGATCGCTTTGGTGTAGGGGTCGAAGGTGTGGCCATCAGCGCTCCCGGTGCAGTCAACGTACCTGAACGCCGGATCGATGGTATCAGTGCGGTACCTTACATTCATAAACGGCCGATTTTTGATGAGTTGGAGGAGTACTTGGGCTTGCCAGTTACGATTGAAAATGATGCCAACTGTGCGGGAATTGCCGAGATCCAAATGGGGGCTGGGCAAGACGCAGTGAATGCTGTTTTTGTTGTTATCGGGACAGGTGTTGGTGGCGCGATTTTCATCAATCGAAAACTTTACAAAGCTTCGCATCTCTTCGGTGGCGAGTTTGGGCTGGTAAAACCCAAAGGCGACCGGACTTTGAGCCAAGCTGGTACCAGTGTCAAAGCGGCCCAACAATACAGCCAAATCACCAAAAAAGAAGTCAACGGCAAAGAATTGTTTGATTTAAAAGAAGCTGGTGATAAAACCGCTGAATTAGTGATAAATGAGCTATACGATAACATTGCAGCAGTCTTATATAACTTGCAAGTTTCCATTGATCCCGACATGGTTATCATTGGCGGCGGGATTTCGGCACGGCCAGAATTGCCAGAAGAGTTGGGTAGTCGCCTGTACAAAACTTTAGCAGAAGAAGAAGTGGAAGAAATCATGCCGGAAATCCGCAACTGCCAATTCCACAATGATGCCAATTTGATTGGCGCGGCTTCGAACTTCGAATTGTATTATCAAGAAATGCAAGAACGCAACCTACGAGGGTAAAGTCTAACAGGAGTGCCAGTCATTTATTGGCGTTTCATCTGGTGAGAGGCGCCTCGACAAACGTAATGAAACACGTAAAGGCCGAGAATTCGCTGAAGACAATCAGCTGAGGAATTAGCGGCCTTTTTGTGCGGCCTTTTTTCAATATACCCTCGATTGTTTGGGTATTTTGAAGGGAAAGTTGTGGATTTTGAAATAATGAAAAAAGTTCTTATTTTTGTATATTCATACAAGGAAATTGAATGTATAATAGCTAAGGACTCATTAAATTGACTACGCTAGCCGTAGGAACAGAGAAAGGAAAAAAGATGGCGAAAACAAAACGAGATTTAACAAAAATGAAGACTCCTCACACGTATGTGATCATCTTTGTGGTAGTGGTCTTCGCGTGGCTATTGACTTTCCTGGTGCCAGCCGGGAAGTTCTCGACAGAAGATGTCGAGTACCAAGATGCCAATGGGGATACAAAAACACGGACGGTCTTGAAACAAGAAACTTTCCGTTATGATTACAATTTGGACAAGGAATTTGTCTATGATCAATTGACCGATTTGGTACAACAACCAGCGGAATTAGCTGAGTTGGGGGTTGATCAGGAAGCGCTGGAAGCGGTGCTTGATGAAGGGGAGAAAAAGCTGGATCAAGCGCAGCTAGATGAAGTCAACCTCACCGATGACACCTTGTACGACATGTATGGCGACAAAATCTATGACAAATCGGAAAAGCTGCATAAAACAGCCAAAGTTTGGGGTACCGATGATTTTGGCGGCTTCGGCTTTTTGAACTTTATTTTTGAAGGCCTGGTTTCCGGGGACAAATACGGCTCAGCAGTCGGGATTGCCGCACTGATTTTGGTGGTCGGGGGCGCATTTGGGATCATCATGCGGACCGGAGCCATTGATGCCGGGATTTATGCCTTTATCTCCAAGACAAAAGGATTGGAACGTTTGGCGATTCCGTTGCTGTTTTTTGCCTTCTCCTTTGGTGGGGCAACGTTTGGGATGGCCGAAGAAGTGATTCCTTTTTCCATGGTGATGGTGCCTTTTGTCATCGCACTGGGGTATGACTCCATCGTGGCGGTGACAGTGACGTATGTCGCCAGTCAGGTAGGGAACGCCGCCAGTTGGATGAGCCCGTTTTCCGTGGCAGTAGCGCAAGGGATTGCCGGGGTACCGGTCTTATCTGGGGCCGGGTTCCGTTTGATCATGTGGTTTGTGATCACTGGCTTGTCGGCGGCTTACTTGAGTATTTATGCGGAACGAATTCGCAAAAATCCTTTGAAATCGGAAGTCTATGAATCAGATGATTACTTCAGACACCATATCCAAAAAACAGCAGAAGAAAAGAAACCTTTCCTTTTAGGGCACAAACTGATTTTGTTGGAAATGCTAGCTGTCTTGATTTGGATCGTTTGGGGTGTCACTCAAAAAGGGTATTATATTCCGGAAATTGCCTCTCAATTTTTCGTGATGGGTCTGGCTGCTGGGATTTTAGCCGTGATTTTCAAATTGGACGATATGGGCATCAACGATATTGCGAAATCCTTCCAATCCGGTGCGGCCGAATTGGCGGGGACTGCCATCGTGGTGGGGATGGCCAAAGGGATTCTCCTAGTCTTAGGTGGATCCGAACCGACGATGCCATCTGCTTTGAACACGATTTTGCACAGTATCGGTGGTCTTTTAAACGGCGTACCAGCAATGATCGGGGCTTGGGTGATGTATATCTTCCAAAGTCTCTTCAACTTAGTGGTTACCTCAAACTCTGGTCAAGCGGCTTTGACCATGCCAATCATGGCGCCACTCGCAGATTTGGTGGGTGTTTCTCGTCAAATCGCAGTCCTTGCTTATCAGCTGGGGGCAGGTTTTGTGGATGCTTTCACACCAGTTTCTGCTAGCTTGATTGGGGTCTTAGGGGTTGCCCGTATTGAATGGGCCAAATGGGCGAAATTCCAAATCAAGATGCAAGGATTCTTCTTCGTCTTAGGTTCTATCTTTATCTTTATTGCGATTGCGATCGGGTTGCAATAATCAAGTACTTTCAATCAGAAAACGTGGTTGCCGGCAGAGTTTCGGTGACTGCGTTTTTATTTTCTCCAAGGCTAAAGGGCCTAGTGAACGTATCTTTTCCCAAAAAAAGGAGAAGGGGCTATACTCAAGTAAACGAGCCAAACCGGCGGGGATGAGCAGAAACCGTCGGCGACACTACTTACAAGGAGGAGCCTTATGAAAGCTGAAAAACAGTTTCGTGTCAGTGGAAAGGAAAAAATCAAACTAAACGAGTGGGCCACCGCGCCGAAAAAAGCCATTGCTAAAGGGGATATCAAAAAAGAAATCGCCAAAGATATCAAAGTCTTAAAAGAAAACCAGGAAATGCTTTATGCCCAAGATCGTCGCAGTGTGTTGATACTATTTCAAGCGATGGATGCGGCGGGGAAAGATTCCATGATTGAACACGTCATGAGTGGAGTCAATCCCCAAGGCTGTAGTGTCACCAGTTTTAAGAGTCCGACTAGCCGCGAACTAGATCATGATTATTTGTGGCGGATTCATCGGGAAGTCCCTAGCCGCGGGGATATCAAGATTTTCAATCGTTCCCACTATGAAGATGTGCTGATTACTCGCGTCCATCCTGAGATATTGGTGGGCAATCACCTGCCGGATATCTGGGATGTGAAAGACATCGACGAAGCTTTTTATCAAAAGCGCTACAAACAAATCAAGCATTATGAAGATTATTTGGCAGATCAAGGTGTGGTAATTTTGAAATTTTTCCTCCACTTGTCAAAAGAGGAACAGAAAAAGCGCTTCATCCGCCGTATCGAAATCCCTGAGAAAAACTGGAAATTTTCCGAAGCCGATGTCAAAGAACGGCAGTATTGGGACCAATACCAAGCAGCCTATGAACAAGCCATCAACGCCACCAGTACCAAAATCAATCCGTGGTATGTGATTCCCGCCGATGACAAGTGGTATTCTCGTCATCTGGTGTCAGAAATCATCAATGAACGCATTGAAGAATTGAACTTGTCCTACCCTGAAGTCACAGATGAACGACGAGTGGAGTTGCAGAGTATTTTGAAAGTACTAGAAAAAAATGACTAAATCGCCGGTGAATCACCTTTACTTACGATTTTTGTAGGTAGAGGTGTTTTTTTGATAAAAGGAAGTTTCAAGTTACGTTTGGCGATGTAGAGTTAGCCGAGTTTGTCGAAGCTTACTAAGTCATTACCAGTGTGCCGATAGTGAGAATGCCATCGAAAATACATAAAAATCTTTTTGAGGCTTCGGAAGTTGCCAACTCCCATAGAGGTAATCTTTTTCTTTTGAAAATGGCTATCGTATAATAAAGATACAAGCAAGTTTGCAGTTGCAGCTAAAGTGGCCTAGCGAAACAAGAGGGGGCTAGGCTGTTTTGAATAGGAGGAATCCAAATGACCAAACTCAATCAAGTCGCGGTAGTCGATATCGGTTCCAACACCGTTCGTCTGGTAATCTACCAACTGACGGCCCGCTATGATTTTCATGAATTGCAAAATGTCAAACTACCTGTACGACTCTATCAATATTTGGATGAAGATAAAAACCTTAGCGCCACCGGGATTGACAAGCTGATTGAAGTGATTCGGCTGTTTCAAAAAGTGATGGCTCATTACCAATTGGATGATATTATCGCCACGGCCACAGCGGTTATTCGGCAAGCGCAAAATCAAGAAGCGGTCTTGCAGCAAGTGCAGGAGGCGACGGGGCTGGCCTTGCGCTTGTTGTCAGATGAAGAAGAAGCAAGCTACGGGCAGTATGCAATTGCACGTTCGACTCAGTTTAATGAAGGCTACACGGTAGATATGGGTGGTGGTAGTACGGAGATTACTTATTTCAAAAATGGTGTCATCAAAAACTCCCACAGTTTTCCTTTTGGAGTAGTGACTTTGACGGAGCTGTTTTATCAAGGGGATGCCAAGAAGGCGGAAGCCAAGGCGCGGGCTTATATCATGGCGCAGTTTGAAAAAATGAAATGGCTTAAACCTCGGAAACTGCCAATTATTGCCATCGGGGGAAGTTCACGGAATATCGCTAGTGTCCACCAACGAATGACCGATTATCCCATGTCAGGCATCCATGAATATGAAATGAAGCGCCAAGATTTACAGGCAACTTATGACTTGTTTTGCAAATTGACAGTCGCTGAAAAACAAGAGCTGGATGGTCTTAGCCGCGATCGGGCGGATATTATTGCACCAGCGAATTTGACGTATCTGTGCTTGTATGAAATCACAAAAGCTGAAAAATTTGTTTTCTGCTATCGGGGACTGCGGGAAGGCCTGCTGATGGCGCGAATCAATCAAGAAGCGCCCCATGCCTATACCCCGAACAATGTTCAAAAAAATACGATTATTCGGTTGGCGGATTTGTATCTGGCTGATACCATCGGGGCCTCCCAACGCTTGACGATAGCCCAAAAATTGGTGGCAGAACTTGAGCGGACGGGTTTGCTGTATCCCACGCGGAAACTGATGGCTTACCTTGAGTCAGGGACTTATTTGTACCATCTAGGGGCTTATGTGGAACAAGAAGAAAGCTCGATGCACTCTTTTTATCTAATCATCAACTCCAATCTTAGCGGCATCTCCCATAAAGAACGACTTTCGCTGGCTTTGATGGCAAGTTACAAGAATAAATCCTTGTTTAACCAATTTTTGGATCAGTATCGAGGTTGGCTGGAGGATGAAGAGCTGCAAGTCATTCGCGAAGTGGGGAGCATTATCAAGTTTTGCGATGCGTTGGCGATTACCCGGGTCAATGAAGTGCAACAGCTGCAAATACTCAAAAATGAAAAAGGCTATACGCTGGCGATATCATGGACGTACAATCCTTTGGCGGAATACTATCGGGCAACCCGTCAAAAGAAGAATTTGGAATATGTGCTAGGTAAAAAAATCCGCCTAGCCTTTCGACAAGAGGAGGGGCAATGATGGTGCAAAAACAACAACCTCCTCGTTTTGTTCACCGAGATATCAGCTGGATCTTGTTTAATCGTCGCGTGATTTTGGAGGCCTATGATGATAGCAATCCCTTGTTGGAACAGCTGCGCTTTTTGGGGATTGCGGCTAATAATTTGGACGAGTTTTTCATGGTGCGGGTGCCACGGATGCAGTCTTTGGCTCGGCTACCAGAAAAACAAATAGACAAACTCACTGGCTGGACCCAAGAGGCCTTGTTGGAGGAGCTGACAGTTAAAAACCGAGAAAACTTAGAGTTGCAGTATCAACGCTTGGCTGAGTTAGAAAAGCGACTGGCGAAAAAACACTATTATTTGAAAAGCTTTGCCCAGCTAACCGTACGAGAAGCGGCTCAGATGGGACGTCTGTTCAAGGAGACCATCTTTCCGACTTTGGCGCCGATGGGGGTAGATGCTTATCATGCCTTCCCTCGGTTATTGGAAAAAGCTTTGCATCTATGGGTGGGCTTAAAGGAGTTGGAAACTGGTGAAACGAGGGAGGCGATTTTGCCGATTTCTAATCGCTTGCCTCGGGTGATCCAACTTTCCCCCCGCCGCTTTATCTTGATAGAAGAGGTGATTGCCCACTTTTTGCCACAAATTTTTGTGGGCAATCAGGTGACCAGTGCGTTTGTTTTTCGTATCACCTATGACCATGATCTCGCTTTTGAAGAAGATGACCAAGAAGACCTTTCCCAACAGATGTCAGAGTATCTGGAAGAACGAAAAAAAGGTTTGCCGGCTCGGCTGGAAGTGGGGAGCTTGCCAACGATTGATGCTGGCGATCCAACGCATCTACTAAGAGAATTGGGCCTGTGTCAGCGGGATTTGTACCAAAAAGCGGCCCCTATTGATTTGACCTTTTTGTTTGATTTGGTGGCGACCATCGGTGAGAAAAATCCCGCTTGGCTGTATCCACCAGCAAAGCCCTTATACGATCCCCGCTGGCAACCAGCACGTATTTTGAAGACCTTGGATCACGAAGATTTGCTCTTGCAGCATCCTTATGATTCCTTTAGAGGTGTCTTGTCTTTATTGGAGGCAGCGGTAAAAGATCCCGATACCATCGCTATCAAACAGACCTTGTATCGGATGGCCAAAGATTCACAAGTTATCAAATTATTGAAAAAAGCAGCGAAAAAAGGCATTCAGGTCACGGTTTTAGTCGAAATCAAAGCACGGTTTGACGAAGCGAGTAATTTGCATTGGGTGGAAGAATTGGAAGCAGCTGGTTGTTTTGTAAGCTACGGGTTTCCCAATATGAAAACCCATAGCAAGGCGTTGTTGATTGTGCAAAATAAAGGCGGCGACATCAAGCGCTACGCCCAGTTTGGGACGGGAAATTACAACGAAAGCAACAGTCAACAATACACGGATATCAGCTTTTTTACCGCCCGAGACGAGTATGTCAGCGATTTGACGGACTTTTTCAACTATCTCACCGGCTATCGCAACCATCCTCAGTATCAAAAAATCGTCACTTCGCCAGAGGACATCCGACAACTGGTGGTGGCTAAAATCCAACAAGTGATGGCCGACTATCAGTCGACAGGCGTCGGTAAAATCTTTGCCAAAATGAACGCTTTGACTGATCCGCTGCTGATTGAGAAGCTTTACGAAGCGAGTCAAGTGGGGGTGCCGATTCATTTGCAAGTACGGGGGGCTTGTTGTCTTGTGCCACAGGTGCCAGGTCTTAGTGAAACAATCCAAGTTAGCAGCATTGTTGGGCGCTTTTTGGAACATGCGCGGATTTATGCCTTTACGACATCAGCAGGCACTGAAAATTGGATTTCCTCGGCAGATTGGATGACGCGAAATATGGTGGGGCGTGTGGAAATTGCGACCCCCATCAACCAAACCAGTTGTGAAAACTTATTGACTCATCTGATCCAAGTCTATGAAAGTGATCAACGCAAGGCCTATTTTTTACATGAAGATGGGGAATATCGCCGGCTGACTCCGAATAACGGGATTTCGGCTCAAGCCATCTTCTTAACCGAGGCACTGCGCAAGACGACGAATATTGTTGCCCGCCAGCAACTGTTGGTGGATCAACTGCGGCGCCTACCTAAGTAAACGATGGAAAAGCAAAACGAACCAACTCTTAGCTGGCACAGGTTGTGGCTGACTTAAGAGACGGTTCGTTTTTTTATAGACTACATTTGGCTTTAGGGGTTTCTGCAGTTTTTCTTAAATGATAGCGACGGGGAAATGCAGCGAATTCGACGATTTTCGAGCCCAACTGAGAGGTGACAGGGGCTTTGTCAACAGGTGTCGTAAGGGAATCTGAGACAGGCGAATTTGAAGCGATGTCACTGGTTTCACTTTGCTTAGGACTGGTGATTTCTTTTGCTTCAGCGGTTTCCTCATGAATCAGTTTCTTGAAATCGAATGGCTCCCCACTGGTACCAAAAGCTTCTTCTTTTTTAGAGAGGTGGTAGTAGACGATTTCTGGTGGTACTCGGAAACGTAGCGGCAAGGCAGTCGTCCCAATCCCGGTATTTACCGAAAGCAAGGTATTTTTGGCGGGGAGGTATAAGCTATCCGTGTAGTTACGTGCGCCAGCCGTTTTCGGGAAGTAACCTGGGAGGCGAATTTGACCGCCATGGCTATGACCAGAAAGCACTAAATCATAGATGGCAAGGTTTTTCACGCGATTGACATAGTCTGGCTGATGCAAAAGCAAAATCTGCCATTCTGCTAGGGTATCTTCAAAGTAAAACTGGGATTTTTCAGTCGTAGGATCGGCAATGCCGGCAATATTTAGAGAAAGCCGCTCGTCAGATCCAAAGACGTCTTCATTGATTAAGACGGTAAACCCAGCGGATTCAAGGATATCTTTGACGAAATAGCCACCATCACTCTTGTAGTCATGGTTGCCTAATACGGCTAGTTTACCCATGGGTGCGTGGAGCTTTTTGAGTTTCGCAATCAAGGCCGGGGTCTGTTTGACGGGCCATTTTTTATAATCATCAAGTAAGTCGCCGGTGAAAATAATCAAATCTGGCTGATCTGCCATGATGGAACGAATCAATTTGTTGATGCGACGAGGCTTGAACCAACGAGAGAAGTGTAGATCGCTGAGATGAGCAATCACCACATCGCTTTCTTGTTGGAACATATCATAGGCCTCCGAGATATCCAGCACGCGGGACTTATCTTTACGGATGAGGAAATGTTTTTCAATCAGGCGGCGGGGCTCGATAACAAAGGCATAAAAAGCCAATGCAGAAAGGAGCACAGCAAATACAACCAGAATTTTGATAGCCAAAAAAAACATCCTCCTTTCAGTCAACTATGGAATAGCATATAAGAAACCATGTCAAAAAGCAATGGAACATGGACCAAATAAAAATTAAATTTGCGCTTTTTATGTTGCGGATATATTTCAAAGATTGACAGCTGATGTCAACTGAAAATCGTTCTTTTTAACGGATGCGAACAGGTGTTCTTATCGTGATTTCATTATAGCGCAAAAGTGAAAAAAAGGCGAGTCCTTTTTTCAAAAAGAACACGCCTATCAAGGGAAAGAGCAGTTAAGGTATTTTGTAATAATCCGAATGGTTAAGAAAAAATCGGGTAAACTATTCCTTTGCAGCCACTGTAGCACTTGTAAAATAAAGAAAAATAGTTATTTTATTTTATTGATAAAAAACGATTTTCGGTGGATTTTGACCGGCTTTTTGCCACGGTTTGCCAGTGCTAAGGCTTGGGCTGTCTGATAGTCTGGGAAGCGCTTTTTGAACCGCTTTGGTAAGAGGAGCAGTAGGCCGTCAAAAGGTGCGGTAAATAAGGCCAGGGCAAGGCTACGACTATCGCTGCCTCTCTGATAGAGGCGAACGAGGGCAAAATGCACCCAAATCATCCCAACCAACACACCACCATAGCGTCCCCACTCAGGAGGCACCCATCCGAGAGCTTCCACTAATGAAAGCAGCAGAGGGTAGGCAAAGTAGGCACTAGCGAAGAGATAAAAACGCCAGGTCTTTTGCAATTGCCACAAGGAAAGGAAGAAAAAGAAGGCAGTCACCAACACGCCAAGGGGTGGCAAGAGGCTGACTAAGGCTGCGTAAAGCACACCGGCAAAAAGCATGCCTGGACCTTTAAAGAGTGCCGTAATGCCTATCAAACAAGCAATCATCACCACTTGCCAGCGAAAATCAGCTGCCGCCAAGCTCGCCAGCGCCATCACGATCCCCCAATGGGCAATCCCTTGTTGGCGGGGATCAGGCTGACGCTGGCCTTTGCCTCTTAACCACGACGCCAACCGCGGGTAATCTTTTTCAAAATCAGTCATGGATGCAGGCCTCCTTTTTTGTACTTTAGCTGTGACATATTATAGTAGAAAAAAATGAAGACAGCCTCCATCTTCAGACTGATTTTTTTCATCACCTTAGCTTTATAGCCTAGTTCCCTCAAATTCCAGCTGGAACCGACGCATCAGGAAAAGCTTTAGCTGCGGATTCCGCCAAAGTTTAGAACTAAATGTGTGGGTTCAGCCTTTCTTAATTCTAACAGCTGTTCATTTTGCTTTTAGCGGATTTGTGCTAAAGTAAGACATGAGTTGACGGAAGCAAAAAGTTGTGGGCATCAGTCGTTTGTGCCACGGGAAAACAGCCGACGTCAGGAACAGGAGTGGATAGTGATGATTTTTGATTCCCATACCCATCTGAATGCGGAACAGTTTAAAGGAGAAGAAGCCGCGGTTGTGAAACGTGCCCAAGAATTAGGCGTGACCAAAATGGCGGTGGTGGGCTTTGATGCAGCCACGATTGCCAAAACGTTGGAATTGAATCAGCAGTTTCCGGGGGTTTATAGCATTATTGGTTGGCATCCCACCGAGGCGGGAAGTTACACCAAAGCGGTCGAAAAACAGCTGGAGCAACAATTGACTTTACCCAAAGTGGTGGCTTACGGAGAGATTGGCCTGGATTATCACTGGATGGAAGACCCGCAAGATGTCCAAGAGCAGGTGTTTCGGCGCCAGATTGCCATTGCTAAAGAACATGGGTTGCCCATCAGCATCCATATGCGAGAAGCGACTGAGGATACCTACCGCATTTTGAAAGAAGAAGACGTGCGGGACATTGGTGGGATTATGCATAGTTACAGTGGGGATTTGGAGTGGGCCAAGCGCTTTTTGGATTTAGGAATGCATATTTCTTTTTCTGGCGTGGTGACTTTCAAAAAAGCTCTGGATGTCCAAGAAGCCGCGACCGGTGTACCTTTGGAGCGGTTATTGGTGGAAACTGACGCCCCTTATTTGGCCCCTGTTCCTTATCGGGGCAAGCGCAATGAGCCAGGGTACACTTTTTATGTAGTGGAAAAAATCGCCCAATTACGGGAAATGGCACCAGAAGCAGTGGCAAAACAGACTTACGAAAATGCTCAACGCCTGTTTCGCTTGGCGGATTGATAGGAAAGGGATTTGTGATGACCGACGACAACCAACGCCGCCAAAAACGGCAACAAAAACGAGCCACCCAGCAGTTAGCCGGAGTGCTGAGCCAACCGACTGAAGGCTTTCAAATTGAAGAAATCATCGTAGTGGAGGGCAAAGATGACACTCGGCGCCTTCAAGAAGTGTTGCCGGTGGATACCATCGAAACCATTGGCTCGGCGATTAATGATGAGATTTTGGAACAAATCCAACACGCCCAGGAAACTCGAGGCGTCATCGTCTTTACCGACCCGGATTTTTCGGGGGAAAAGATTCGCAAAACCATCATGGAAGTAGTTCCTGATGCCAAACATGCCTTTTTATCCCGGAAACAGGCGGCCCCTGGCAATCATCGAGGCAGTCTCGGGGTGGAACATGCCAGCGATGAAGCGATTTTGGAAGCTTTGAAAAAAGTCGTCACCCCCTTGACAGCAGCGGAAGTGGCCGCTGCGGATGAACCGAAAATCGCTAGACAAACCTTGATGCAGTATGGTTTAATAGCCGGAGCTGGGTCGAAGCTACGACGAGAAAAGCTAGGGGATTATTTGCGGATTGGCTATACCAATAGCAAACAGTTAGAAAAACGTCTGGCTATGTTTCGGATAACAGAAGCCGAACTGGCGGATGCCATGGGTCAGGTGTTGGCAGACTTGGACAATGGAGAATAGGCGCTATCGCCGGTATTTTTAAGTAAAAGCTAGGTATTACTAGAGGGATTAGAAAACGAGGATAATTATGAAAGATAACCGTGACATCGCGACACCTTCCAAAACCAAAGAAATCCTGCAAAAGCATGGGTTTACTTTTAAGAAAAGCTTAGGACAAAACTTTTTGACGGAACCGAATATTTTGCGAAAAATCGTGGCAACAGGCGGCATTGATGAACAGACCAACGTCATCGAAGTCGGCCCGGGAATCGGCGCGTTGACAGAACATTTGGCCCGTAAAGCCCACCAAGTATTGGCCTTTGAAATCGATGACCGCTTGATTCCTGTCTTGGCGGATACGTTAAGTGACTACCCCAACGTCACAGTGCGGCATCAAGACGTGCTACAAGCCAACTTGCCGCAAGTAACACAAGAGGTATTCACAAAAGACTTACCCATCAAAGTGGTGGCGAACTTGCCTTATTACATCACCACGCCGATCATGATGCACTTTTTGGAATCGGAGCTAGCGGTGGCGGAAATGGTAGTTATGATGCAAAAGGAAGTCGCTGACCGGATTTCAGCGGCCCCGGGTACCAAAGCTTATGGTTCTTTGACCATTGCCGTCCAATATTATATGGAAGCAAAACTAGCTTTTATCGTGCCTAAAACCGTCTTTGTGCCACAACCTAACGTGGATTCGGCTATTTTGAAATTGACGCGACGGCCGCAACCAGCGGTAACCGTGACGAACGAAAAAGCGTTCTTCAAGCTCACCAAAGCGGCCTTCCAATTGCGCCGCAAGACTCTGTGGAATAATCTGATTCACAGCTACGGCAAAGATGAGGCCACAAAAACTTGGCTGACTAACAGTCTTGAACAGGCGGCAATCGATCCAAAACGGCGGGGAGAAACCTTGTCCTTGGAGGAATTTGGTCGGTTGAGTAACGCCATGGAAGCCTTGAAATAATCGAAAAGAAAGCTGTCTTGCTCAAAAAAGAGCGGGCAGCTTTTTTATAATACCAGGTCTAACCATGTTTGGCTTCACGAACTAGCTCAGCTACCGCAGACAGTTGGACGAAGCAAAAGTCGCTAAGTCCAATTAGCATCTTCTCAAGTCAAGTTAAAACCGACACATGATAAAGAGCATCATCTGGCGATTTCGCTTTGATTCTCAAGAGTTGAAGGAGTTCGTTCCGCCTTTCTTTTGATAGGCATACCACGCTTTAAGAGCGATTAAGTAGCAGCAATTGCCCCTTGTGTTCAGGTTGATAACACCAATAACTGGAAACTTGCAAAAAAGTTTCATTTCTTTTTCGATAGTGTCTTGACAGTTGCCTTGGCTACCAGTAAACTGTAAACAATCAAAGTGTCATGACAGTGGTAGAAGGCCGATTGGTTTGGGGAATTTGGTGGTAATGGCTGCGTTTGCTGTCACAGACAAAATTGGAGGAAATGCAATGAAAAAAATGTCAGTTCGTGAAATTACCGTGGGGGCGCTGTTAATTGCTTTGGCAATCTTGATTCCCAATGTGATGCCGAAAGTCGTCATCGGTCCTGCTTCCTTTACGTTGGGGAGTCATGTGCCGTTATTTATCTCGATGTTTTTCTCGCCGTTGTTGGCGGTGATGGTAGCGATTGGAACAACGGTGGGCTTTTTCATGAGTAGTTTGCCGATTGTAGTCACTTTGCGCGCGGCCAGTCATATCGTTTTTGCGGTGTTGGGGGCATGGTATTTGCAAAAACATCCGGAAACCGTGTTGACCAATGGCAAGTTCCAGTTGGTAAATATCAAGTTTCAGTTATTTAATCTAATCGTTGGTTTGATTCATAGCGCAGTGGAAGTCTTGGTGGTCTTGGCCTTTAACTTGGTGGATTTAGGAAATGCTGGCAGTTATCAAGGTGGCGCGTTCTATTTCTTCTTTGTTTTGATGGGTGTGGGAGGCTTGATTCACTCATTGGTGGATTACAACATCGCTTACTTTGTCACCGCAGCAGTCAGCAAGCAATTTACGATTCCAGTCTTTACCGCGGCGAAGAATCTTTTCCGGAAAAAAACAGCAGCGTAAGGATCAACAACCAAAAAATCCTGTCGGCAATCGTTGTGCTGGCGGGATTTTTTTTGTAGAAGAGCTGTTGCATCGGTTTTTCCGAAAATTAACAGAAAAATCTTAACAAACCCAAGCAAAAGGATTGTAGCAGGGAAAAAAGCGTGCTATATTGGCAGTGGATGAGCGATGCGCTGGTCCAAATTCAGAGTAGGAAATGAAGCGTTAAGTGCTTAGAGGATGGGATGTTGCCTCTTTGACGAAGAGAGATAGGCTTTGGCCGGCTGAGTCTTTCGCGGTTTTGTTTCCGCATTCGCTGCAGTTTGCTGTAGCAGCTCTTAAAGGAGATGCTGACAATGAAACAAAAGATGGATGCCCACAAGATTGCCTTGATGGGTCTGTTGATTGCGATGACGATTGTGTTGTCGCGGATTTTAGGTTTTGAAACAACTTTTCTGAAAATTAGTTTTCAATTTGTGCCAGAGATGGTGATGGGGATGCTTTTTGGACCGTTTTGGTCAGGCATCGGCGCTGGTTTAGCGGATGTCATCGGCATGGGCTTTTTTGCGAAAGCACCTTATTTTCCTGGCTTCACCCTCAATGCGGTGATTGGTGGCGCCCTTTATGGTTGGTTTTTCTACCGTAAAGAAGTCAAATGGCAGAGTGCTTTTCTGGTGACGTTGATTAATACGTTGCTGATTACGTTATTGCTGACGCCACTGTGGTTGAATATGATGTATCAAGTGCCATTAAACTGGGCTTTTTGGAGCACTCGCTTGTTAAAAGCAGTGATCATGTTACCAGTGCAAACGGCGCTACTGTATTATGTCGGACGGGCAGTTCCTTACAAACGATTGGCCAAACGTTTTGCCTAAGCTTCGGCGTTATCATCCCAAACGCTACCAACCGTGATCGAATCTGGTCACGGTTTTTTTTGGACTATAATACCAAGTCTAACGATGTCTGGCTTCACGAACTAGCTCAGCTTGCGCATACAGTTGGACTAAGCAAAGAACGCTAAGTCCAACTAGCATCTTCTAAAATTAAGGAGGAACCGACTCATGATAAAGAACATCATGTGTCGGTTCCTCCTTAATTCTCGAGAGCTGAACGAGTTCCTTCAGCCTTTCTAATATGCTTCAAAAGTCTGAAATAGCCTGGCTGACAAGGTTGCCTTGTCTATGCTAGTATTTTTGTTTTACTAGAGGCTCCATTGTGAGAGTGATGGGGAGGCTGAATTTTTAAGAAAGCCCATGATTTTTTCGTCCAGCATTTTCATAGGGGGTATTTTTCTCGAAACTTGTGGCAATTATGCTATCATAGGCACAGTGAGAAATGTGTGACGCTTTTGACATCCGGTTAGTGGCCGCAAGTCGTGAAAGCAGATTTTGGAGGAGAAAAGATGCGAGCATTTAAACAAATTCTAGTGGTGCTGGGGGTGGCGGCGCTGATCGTGATTCCGGTGTCGTTGGCGGTGTTGTTTTTCACCGGGTATTTTGATGGGGGCACGGCTGATAGTACGACGGCTAGCAGCGCTAAATCTAGTACAAGCCAACCGGCAAATTCTAGTCAAAAAGACAGTGAGACGGCGACTTCTGTGTCTGAAACCAAGGAAACGACGGCTACTAGTGAAGCAGATAATGATCCGGTGACAGCGTTATTGGATCAGATGAGTCTTTCGGAAAAAGTAGGGCAACTGTTTTTGGCTCGGGTACCGGAAACTGGTCAAATCGAGTCGTTGCAAACCTATGATTTAGGTGGTTACCTGTTATTTGGACGGGATGTGGAAGGCGTGACGGCAACCGAGTTAAAAGATAAGATTGCTAGCTTTCGCGAGGCCTCTAAGTATCCTTTGTTGATTGGTGCCGACGAGGAAGGCGGGACCGTTAGCCGCTTGAGCCGCAACTCATTATTGGTGGATCCGCCGTTTCAATCCCCTCAAAGCCTGTATCAAGCAGGGGGCTGGCAGGCCATCACCGACGACACGGTTAGCAAAGCGCAACAGTTGAAGGACTTTGGCATCGATACGGGGCTTTTCCCGATAGCCGATGTGGCGACAGATCCCAACGCTTTCATCTATGATCGTACCATCGGCATGGATGCAGCCGGGACGGAAAAGTACGTGACGACGGTGGTGGAGGCCTTGGCGGGCACCGGATCTGGTTCCACCTTGAAGCATTTTCCCGGTTATGGCAACAATGCGGACAGCCACACGTCGATTGTGACGGATAGCCGTCCTTTGTCGGAGTTGGAAAGTAATGATTTCAAGCCCTTTAGCGCGGGAATTAAAGCCGGTGTCGATAGTATTTTGGTTTCCCACAATATCGTCACAGCCATCGATGATCAAAGGCCAGCTTCGATTTCACCAGCGATTCATGAGGTGTTGCGGAAGGATTTAGGCTTTAAAGGCGTGATCATGACCGACGACATGGACATGGCCGGTTTGGCAAACTTTATCAGCCAAGAAGAGGCGGGGCTAGCGGCCTTGCAAGCTGGCAACGACCTGATTTTGTCCTCGACTTATGCTGTGCAGATTCCACGGATTATTGAAGCGGTGGAAAATGGCGAATACAGCCAGGAGGACTTGGATGCTTCAGTTCGGCGGGTTTTGACGTGGAAAGCCGAGCTGGGTCTATTAGCCACTGAATAATTGCAATCACCCCTTCTCCTAAAAAAGTTCGGAGGCTGTGCCACAAGCCCAGGGAACTTTTGCTAAGGAGCGGGGGTTTTTCTGTGGTATCATAGGTTAGAATAGTCGGTGGCAAAGAAGCCGCCGTATAAAGGAGCGAGTTATGAATAACTGTCCAAATTGTGGGGCCCAAGTTCCCGAAGAGGCCCAGTTTTGTCCGGCATGTGGCCACGAGCTGCCTGCTGCAGAAAACCGTGGGGCGTTAGCTGAGGAGCAAACAGAGGTGCTTACCGATGCAGCAAGCCAAGGCGCTGTTGACGGCAATCCAACGGGAAGTAGAAGGGAAAGCAACCCAACTGAAAGCCATCCAGCTGCTGATCAACTAGTTGAGGGGATTCCAGCGGATAGCACTCCAACTGAAAATAATTTAGCTGGAGATAGTCCGAATACAGATCATCCAGCCGAGCACATTCCTGCTGCAAGTCAAGCTGCTGACGAGGAGCTGGCACCAGTTGCCGCAAAAGTGGAAACAGATTTCCACCAGCAGACTGAAGAAGATGAGCAAGCAATGGGGAATGCGCCGGCGTCTCATCTGGAGGCTGGGGAAGTGGATGGCTCCCAGCCAGATTCGGATTCAAATTCAGATTTAGACTCAGATTTGGACGCAACTGCGGATTTAACTTCGGATGCAACTCCGGACGCAATTCCGACAGTAGCTCCGGCCCAAAAGCCAGAGCCAGCTCCAATCCCAGAGCCAGCCCCGCCCGCTACCACTGCTCAGAAGAAAAATTCGTCTGGACACACTTTTTCTGAAACTAGTAGTCCAGAAGAGGAGTTGTTGACGGCGGCGACGAAGACCAAAGCCTACGCATCTGGCTATTTTCAGTGGCTTCATGGGAATCTTAAAGCCCCGAGATTGAATCAACACCAAGGTCCGTTGTCCTACAGCCTCATCAGTTTGGTGATAATTTTACTGGCCAATGGGGTGGCCATCAGTCGGCTGTTGAGTACGACGGTTCAGCGAATACTGACCCAAGTCCAGTTGATAGGCTTGAGTTATCGTTATAATGGTCCCCAGTTGTTGTTCTTTTTTGAAATTTTGTTGGATTTGACCCTGAGTGTGGCAGTGATGGTGTTGGTCTATTATTATGTGGCAGCCAAGGTCAATTCCCGAAAGATTTCTGTTGGAGAGGCTTTGACGGAAATCATCACCCCAGCCGCCTTTTCCGTATACCTCAGCCTTTTAGCTCTGGTGGTAACATTTGTTTTGCCATACTTGCCAGAGATGGGCTTGGCTCTGATCACGGTATCCTTGTTCCTCGTGGTGGCGTCGTTTTTAGGTAATATTTGGCGAACACCGGCGACTAGCTTGAAAGTTAATCGTTTTTATACGACGGTGATTGCGTTATTGATCGTGGTCTTGGTCACCGTGGTTATCAACCGCTTGTTGTTGGGGCAAATGGTGGAGAATTTACCGATTCAACAACAACTTCCTGAGGGCTTTGAGAATTTTTTCAATCAAAATGATTCCTTTTTTTAATCAGTCCGACTTATAGGTAAAAAGCACCCTTCCCGCTGATGACATAGCATCAGTAGGAAGGGTGCTTTCTTATTGATAAAGAACTTATGAAAAATTAAGCTCCAAAAAGCTTGATGTATCAGGAATTAAGTGGTGTAGTATACCGTCATTTTGATGCCCGAAAAAGGTGAAATTTAGCTCCGTAGGAATTGGGTTGACGGTAGCTAGACCGGCAAAAGCCAAACGAAAAATCTGTTTGTCTTTGCTAGTTCATCTTAACGGTGTCTGTTTAGATGAACTGTATGCGCAAACGCACCTTTAGCTTTGCCTTGCGCATTCAAACTTAGAGTAAGTGGTGCAAGCACCACAACTCTAAGTAATTCATTACGCATCTTTAGAGTTACTGTCAATCCAATTCTACTCTGCTAAATCTCACCTTTTTCACGGTACATGTGCTTCCCTACAAGAAAACAATTTGCTGGATTTACGAAGTAGAGGGATTAAATCGCTTATCGATAAAACAGGGCTGACTTGCTGGAGGAGAATCTCTCGGGTAGTAGTATTAAGGATGTCCGAGGAATTACTTGTTGTTGTCCAATGATTCTGTTGGACTTACAACAAGTTTGACATCGGCAAGGTAAATGACAACGGTTCTTTAGTTGGCATTTACCGGTCCCACTACCACCCGAGAGATTCTCCGGAAGCGAGTCAGCCCTGCTTTCTTATTGCTCAAATTGTGCTTGATAAAGGCGCTTGTAATACCCATCTAAGGCGAGGAGTTCTTGATGGGTGCCTTGTTCGACGATGGCCCCGGCTTCCATCACGAGGATATGATCGGCGGCCTGGATGGTGGCGAGGCGGTGGGCGATGACAAAGCTGGTACGGCCGGCCATCATTTCCAAAAAGGCGGCCTGGATATTGCGTTCGGTGAGGGTGTCCACAGAACTGGTGGCCTCATCGAGGATTAACATCGCCGGCCGGGCAATCATAGTGCGGGCGATGGTCAAAAGCTGGCGTTGGCCGTCACTGATTTTGAGGCCTTGTTCACCGATGATGGTGTCCAGACCGGCTGGCAGCCGCAGCACGTATTCGGACATATAGGTTTTCTTGAGGGCGTCCCAAATCTCGTCTTCAGTAGCGTCGGGCTTGCCGTAAGTCAAGTTGTCGCGCAGGGTGCTATCAAAAAGCCAGGTGTCCTGAAGCACCATGCCGAAGCTTTGCCGCAGACTGTCTCGGGTCAGGTAGTTGATGTCGTGGCCGTCGATGGTGATGACCCCAGCATCCACTTCGTAAAAGCGCATCAGCAAATTGACCAAGGTGGACTTGCCGGCCCCGGTTTTCCCTACGATTGCGACCGTTTCGCCGGGCTTGGCGCTAAAGCTGAAATCGCGAATCAGCGGCTGTTGCGGGTCGTAACTAAAGGCGACGTTGGCAAAAGTCACAGCTCCCCGGACAGCCGTCAAGGTCATGGCATCTGGGCTATCCGGACGTTCTTCCGGCTGGTCGATGATTTCAAAAGTCCGACTCAAGCCAGCCAGAGCGGTTTGAATCTGGGTGGTGATACCGGAGAGTTCGATAAAAGGCTTGGTAAATTGGCTAGCATAGATGGTGAAACTGGAAATCATCCCGACGGTTACCAGTTGGCTGCCTTGAAGGACCAACAGTGCCCCCACGAAACCTACCGCCACATAGGCCAAATGATCCACAAAACGAGACATGGGATTGGTCAATGAAGAGGAGAATTGGGCCCGTTGTCCGCGTACATAAAGCTCTTGGTTGAGGGCTTCGAAAGCTGTTTGGTTGGCAGCTTCGTGGTGAAAAGCCTTGACGATTTTTTGATTGCCCACCATCTCAGTGACGAAGCCGGAGATATCCCCCACGATGGCTTGCTGTGAGACGAAATCTTGCTGGGAACTTTTGGCGACCCACCAGCTTACCAAGAAGATCACCGGCGTAGAAAAGAGGACGACGGCGGTGAGGACGAGGCTCATGTGTAACATTACCACCAAAGCGATGCCTACGATTGCCAGACCGGAAAAGACTTGGTTGAACACCGCAGAGACCGCTACAGAGATGTTGTCCATGTCATTGGTAAAGCGGCTGACGATATCCCCATGAGCCGTCTGATCGTAATAGCGTAAGGGCAGCTTGTTTAGCTTCTGAAAGGCTTCTTTGCGGAGGGCGGCTGCCGACAAATAAGCGACGCGATTGCCTAGTCGTTGAATCAACAATTGGCTGATGACTGTCAAAAGGACGACGCTAGCAAATTGGAACAGGACCAAGCGTAAGCCGGCAAAATCCACTTGGCCGGCACCAATCAGACGATCAATCCCGCGACCGATTTGCCAAGTCATAAAGACGGAGGTGCCGCCAGCGACGACCCCCAATACCATAGCTGTTATAAAGTAACTGGGGTAGGCCATGAGATAAGGCATGAAGCGTTTTAAAGCGTTTTGTTTGGTGGTTTTCATGACACAGCACCTTCTTCCTGAGAGGCTACGATGGCTTGATAGGCGGCGTTTGACTGTACCAATTCTTGATGGGTCCCGACACCCACCAGCCGACCTTCCTCCAGTACGAGGATCTGATCGGCTTCAGCGATGGAACGGACCCGCTGCGAGACGATCATGACGGTCCCTTGCAAATCTGTTGCCAAGGCCCGACGCAAATTTAAATCCGTCTGATAGTCCAAGGCGCTTAGGGAATCGTCCAAAATCAAGAGAGCCGGTTCGGCAATCACTGCGCGAGCGATGGTCAAGCGTTGTTTTTGCCCGCCGGAGAAGTTTTTGCCACCTTCAAAAATCGGCGTGTCCAAGCCTTGCGGTAAAGCTTTTACAAAATCAGCGGCTTGGGCTAATTGCAGCGCTTGCCAACAGTCTTCGTCGCTGGCGTCGGCTTTGCCCCATTGGAGGTTTTCCCGAATGGTTCCGCTGAAAAGCACAGCGGTTTGGGGAACCATGGCGATTTGTTGCCGCAAGTGGGCCAGGGACCATTTGCGGACGTCCAAGCCATCGACTGCGACAGAACCATTGGCTACATCATAAAAACGGGGAATCAGCTGAGTTAACGCGGATTTGCCACTACCGGTGGGGCCGATGATACCCACCGTGCTGCCCGCAGAAACGCTAAAAGTGAGGTCTTGCAATACCAGACCGTAATCCTTGGCAAAGCGAAAGTCTACCTGGTCAAAGGCGATGGTGGCCCCAGCTTTTTCAGCAGCTGTCGTGGAAGCAAAGTCCGGTGAAGTCGCCGCTACCGGTGTCGCGCCAGCCGCCGTTTCCCGAATCAGCGGGGTGGTGGCTAGCACGTCATTGACACGTTGGGCGGAAGCCGCCGCCCGGGTAAAGATGATCACCAGATTGCTGACGACGATCAAGGCCAATAGCATCTGATTCATGTAGTTTACCAAGGCGAGAATCTGTCCTTGGGCGAGGTGGCCGCTGTCGACTTTGAAACCACCGAGATAAAACAAGACTAAAATACCGAGATTCATAATCAACGTTGTGGCGGGTGTCAACAATGCTGACAAGTTGGCGACGCGAATATTGACTCGAGCCAAATCGTCGGTGCTACTAGCAAAATGTTGGACTTCCCGCTCCCGGCGCGCAAAGGCCCGAATCACCCGCACACCGCTGAGATTTTGGGTCACCAGCTGGTTGAGGTGATCCAGCTTTTGTTGGACTTGTTTGTACAAAGGGACAGTGCCCCGAATGATGAAAAATAATACGAGACAGAAGAAAGGCAAGGTGATCAAAAACACCAGGCCGGCTTGCCAATCGATCACAAAGGCCATGATCACGGCCCCGACACTGAGAAAGGGCGCCCGCACCACTAGCCGGATCAACATCGCCAAAGCCAGTTGCAGCTGATTGACATCGTTGGTCATGCGGGTGATTAAGGTGTCGGTACCGAAGCGATTGAGGGCTTGGTGATCCAGTTGGTTGATTTTCTTCATCAATTGATTGCGTAGTTCCGTGCCGAAGCCTTGAGAAGCGATGGAGGAAAAATACTGGCAAATCACCGCACAGACCAAGCCCACCACCGACAGCACCACCATGGCTATCATCATGCGCCAGACCTCGCCGGAATCATTGGCCCGAATCCCTTGATCCACGAGCCGCGCCATTAATAAAGGTAAAAACAGTTCAAAAACAGCTTCTAAAAATTTGAAAAATGGACCAAGAATAATCTGTTTACGATAGTCCTTGGCATAGGGTAATAGCTTAATCACAGGAACACTCCTTTTTCACCGACTAGCCAGAAAAAGATTAGCCAGCAGTCACTTATCTTCCTATTTTAGCGGAAAATGCCGGGAAGCAAAAGAGGTCAGTTTTATTGCTGGAAAAAAGGGGGATCAGGGGATGGCTTGCTAAGAGAAAAAGGACTCGGGGGCACAGAAAAGAGACCCTCCAATGAAATAGAGAATCTCGCATTTACCAAACACAAATGGCTAGGCATCAACGGAATAGTTCGTCGTGGCTACCCATACGAGTCAGGATTAAAATCAAGTTGTCTGCTTCAATTCGATAGATGAGTAGCCAGTCGCCTTTGATATGGAGCTCGCGGTAGCCTTGCCAATCCCCTTTTAGAAAATGATCCCGATACTTCGTCTGAAGGCTTAACTGGTCTTGTGACAAAAGGGTAGTGACGGCTGTTTTCACCAATGTCATATCATAGTTCTTACGTTTCAGTCGTTTGAAATCTCTTTGAAGGCTGGCGTCTGCTTAATCTTCATTGACATTTGCCCACCACTGGTCGACGGTATCGAAGGAATCAAGGTTATTGTTCTCGACGTCTTTTCTTGCCTGGATGCTCTCTTTGCTCTCGAGACTTGGCTGAAAAGGTAGCTCTTGGTCACGGACACTTTGTTTTAGAAAAAGAGTAATGGCAGTGGTCATAGAAAGCCCTAACTCGTCGAAAAGCTTCTCCGCCTCGTCTTTGATGTCCCCATCTACTTTAATATGGATGGGTTTCTTCTCGATGGTTTTCATAAAATCACCTCTTTTACTTAGTATACGTCGGTGTGTTGTTATTGACAACATTATAGCAGCATAAAAAGCACTATGGGATAGAAATCCTGTCACTAAAATCTATATTAGCTTATTGCAACGAATCGCGACGTATCTATAAGAAGCTACGCAATTTAGACTAAGGCGCTGCCAATCGACTACCTGCGGCTCTGAAATAGTCTTCCACATGAGCAGCTTCCCAGAAATATGACCAAAGTACGTGCTGTTTGCCGCATTATCACGTACACTATACTTGGCTAGGCGTATTTGCCGAAAATAAGCCGATAGAAAGGAAGGCCGATGGAAGATTTTATTCAGATTGTATTGCTCTTTTTTATTTATTCCTTGATTGGGTGGCTATGGGAGACGGTGTATTGCTCTTTGAAGGCCCATCATTTTGTTTACCGGGGATTTTTGGTGGGACCGATTACGCCGATTTATGGCTTTGGGGTCTTGGCGGTACTGTACTTTTTACAGCCCCTTCATGACAATTTATTGTTATTGTATATCAGTGCGGCGGTCTTGGTGACGCTGTTGGAGTATGTCACGAGTTTTGCGTTGGAGAAACTATTTCATGCTTCTTGGTGGGATTACAAAGACGTGCCCTTGAACATCAATGGGCGAGTGGCGATTCCGGTATCGTTATTTTGGGGTGTCGGCTGTGTCTTCATCGTTCGTGTCGTACAGCCAGTAGTGGAACAACTGGTGCAACGGCTGTCGGAACAGTTCGGCTTTTATTTGCCGGTGGTGCTCCTGTGCATCATCTCCATGGATTTGGGCTATACTTTGGCCAACTTGGCAGCTTTCCAAAGTGCGGTGCAACGCTTGAACCAAACGGTAGAAAAACGCACCGAAGAACTGAAGACGGGCTTAGAAACCTCCAAAAAAGAAGTGTCCCGGCGTTTGGAATGGGCTAGCTATTTGCGGGAACACCCTGAGGAGATGGCCAATCTGCCACGGTTGAACTTCAACCAACGACGATTGCTGAAAAGTTTCCCTGGTTTGCGCTTAGAAAATGTCAAAAACCTAGAAGAATTGAAACGATTGTCGGAAAATCTTCGCAAGAAAAGAAAATAATATTACGTTTTTGTTACAAAGGAAAAGTGGGGAGAAGAGGTCAAGCTCCCCACTTTTTCTATTTTTTTCAAAAAAATCAGAGGCGCACCACCACTTTTGGGGCAGACTTGTAACAAATTGTTAAGAGAATGAAACAATTCCGCCGATTTCTCTTTGTATAATGAATCAGATTGGAAGTCATGGGTGCCTGTCACCTATGAGGAGATGTGTTTTTGAAAATCGTTGAAGGGGTGTTGGATTTTTGAAGCAGAGATTGACTGTGGCCCTTGTTGGACTCTTATGTTTAAACTTGGTCGCACCGGTTGTAGCCAGCGGAGAAACTCTCGATGAGCTGAATCGTAAAGAAAACGCCGTAATGCAACAAAGTGAAGAAATTTCTGGTGAGGTTCAGACGGCATTGACCGCCGCCAATGAGACCTACGACAAAGTCACCGAAGCTCGCGAGGCCGTAGCGGAAAATCAAGCCGCCATCGAAAAAGCCAAAGCGGAAATCGTGACCACACAAGAAACAATTGCCAAACGCCGGACCGTCGTCGCGGATCGGCTGAAATCCATCCAAGTTAACGGCGGGATGGAGTATAACTGGACCGCGCTATTGGACGCGGAAAGCATCACCGATTTTATCAACCGAGCTGTCGCTATCAACCAGCTACAATCCTCGGAAAAAGAGAAAATCGATAGCCTCCACGCTGAAAATGAAAAGCTGGTGGCTCTCCAAAAAGAAGTGGAAGCCAAGCAAGCGGACCTCAAAGAAAACGAAGCCAACTTGGAAACCCAAGCGGCTGAGTTGGAAGAGCGCATCGCTGACTTGCAACAACAGCTAAAAAATAACCAGGCAACCTTAGCCGACATCGCGAAATCCAAAGAAGTCGAAAAAGATCGTCTAGCTGCTGAAAAAGCTGCCAAAGAAAAAGCCGCGAAGGAAAAAGCGGCTGCCGCCAAAGCTAAAGCCGAAAAGGCCGCCGCTGAAAAAGCTGCCGCTGCCGAAAAAGCCGAAGCCGAAAAAGCAGCCAAAGCCGAAGCCAATCAAGAAGCCGCTGCCAAAGCCGAAGCCGATGCGAAAGCGGCTGAAGCAAGCAGCAGTGCTAAAGAAAGTAGCGAGGAAAGCAGTACCTCCAGCGAACCAACTGTCGAAGCGCCAGCTGAAAGCGAAGAACAACCAGAAGCTAGTGCACCAGAAACCGAAGACAGCACGGAGGCAGAGGAAAGCGAGGATACTCAAACCTCTGGCGACTACCGAGTAGCTACCTTTGAAAGCACGGCCTATTCTTGGATGGAAGCTGGAGCATCACCTTATACCGCTTCAGGTACCGATTTACGGACCAACCCACAAGCCGTGGCTGTCGACCCAAGCGTGATTCCGCTGGGGACTGTCGTGGAAGTGGAAGGGTACGGAATCGCCGTTGCCTTGGATACCGGTGGCGCCATCAAAGGCAATATCATCGACGTCCATATCACTGATTTAGGCGCATGTTCCGATTGGGGCCGCCGCCAAGTCCAAGTGAAGATTTTTAATTAAGATCAAACCGCAGCGAGAAATGACTCGCTGCGGTTTCTTTATGTCTGCAAAAGTTAGGACCAACCCCTCGACTCACCGCCTATCAGATTGCTTGTCGAAGCTTTAACCAGCTGCTTTTTGACAGATGGCAGGGGATGTGTCAAAATTTGGCTGTGAACCCATCATTTTAGTAACGTTTCTTGGAAGGCGGAGGGGGCCAATGTAGGACAGTGACTCGCCATCAACTTGCCGCCAACTCGCCGCCAATTGGAAAGGACCCATTATGAAAAATTTGTATTTATGGTTGTTACGCCATTTTATCCGACCCCGCCGCAACACCTCCAACGGTGACGTGCAGGTGGCTTATCTGATGAGCTTTGCCGACAATGATGCCGGGTTGATTCAAGAACTGGCGCAAACTTATGGCGACAGTTTTTTGCTGTGCCATACGCCCAACATGACGGAAGCCGCAGCAAATCTGGCCCGAAAGCTACCGGCTGGCCAGCTAGCGACAGCCCTGTACACCCCGAAAGAACTCTTGCTAGGGGACACGTTTCGCAAGCTAAAGCAAGCCCAAGTGGTGGTGGTGGATAATTATTTCCCTGAGCTAGCGGAGTTGGCCGCCCCCAACCGCAAGATTATCCAGATTTGGCATGCGACAGGAGCCATCAAGGAGTTTGGCTGGGGC
This sequence comes from Enterococcus diestrammenae, assembly GCF_049384045.1. NCBI lineage: Bacteria > Bacillati > Bacillota > Bacilli > Lactobacillales > Enterococcaceae > Enterococcus > Enterococcus diestrammenae. The sequence goes on along the minus strand of NZ_JBMRGR010000003.1, from coordinate 149,918 downwards.
GATCTCAAGACAGCGAACCGTAGTCGGGGAGATCAGCGGCGTTTCCAGCGGGTGTACGATAGCTTTACCCATGTGGTGGTGGGCTCTGAAATGATGGCGCAGGTGTTTAAGGACTGCTACCACTTACACGACGAGGTGTTGTGTCGTCTGGGGGCACCCCGGACGGACTATTTTCAGCCGGCGATGAGCCAGTCGTTGCAGCAGGTAGATGATCAGTTGACTACTCAACCAGCCCCGCAGCCATTTTCTCAGACTCGCTCTAAACTAGAAGGGGCAACCAGCGACCATCGAAGCGCTACCAAGGGAAAAAGGATATTGTATGTCCCCACCTATCGTGATACTATAGAAGAAATGCGCGCTGTGACTGATGCTGCCTTTAAGGCCTTTGCTCAGCTGGCGCCGGACGTGACGTTTGTGGTGAAATTACACCCCCATGCTGAAGCGGCCATCCCGATTCCTGACGGGGGTAATCTGCAGCCAGCCAAGGGGACATTGACTGAGTTGATGGCCCGATGCGATGCCTTGATCACCGATTATTCCTCCTGCGTCTTTGATTTTATGTTGATGCAGCCGGATGCACCGTATCTGTTTTTCTGCCCGGATTTGGCTCATTACCAAAGGACCACTGGCTTACAAGCTAGTTTTCAAAAGCAGATGACCCCTCGGATTGCAGAGACGTCAGAGGCTTTGCAACAGCTAGTCGAGACGCTAGTGGTAGCCCCGTCTCATGGGACCACTGGGCAGGGTCAAGAGGAGGCTTTTTCGCCAGCGACGATCCGGGACAGCTGGCATCGGTATAATGACGGACAGGCCGTCTCTCGTGTGGTAAAATTAATCAAGAGCTTGACCGACTGATAGGAGCCCCTAGCAGTCGTTACATAGAGTAAACAGTCGGAGGTGACTAGAAGGATGGAAACGGAATATATCAGTGGCTTGCCGGTGGACAATCTGACGCGGCAAGACATCGTAGCGGACCTACCCCGTTACCTCGCCTCGGATCAGAAGATGATCGTCACCAGTGTCAATCCCCAAATCGCCATGCAAGTGGACCAGTTTCCCAAAGTCCGAGACTACATCTTGCGGGCCACCCACCGCTTACCTGATGGGGTGGGCGTGGTGAAGATGTCCAAATACCTCGGGGGCAATATCCGCGAGCGGGTCACCGGCATCGACGTGATGGACGATTGCCTTCACTATGCCAATGCCCATGGCTGCCGGATTTTCCTCTACGGTGCCAAAAAAGAAGTGGTGAAACTGGCTGCCGAAAACATTAAAAAAGATTATCCCCAGCTGACCGTAGCTGGCTTCATCGATGGCTATACCAAGCTCAAAGCTGCGGAAATTGCTGATAAAATCAATGCCACCAAGCCGGACTTTCTCTTCGTCGCCTTGGGTTCGCCCAAGCAAGAGCTGTTTTTGGAAGATCAAATCGACCGCCTCAATGCTAGCGTCTATCTCGATGTGGGAGGGACCTTTGATGTCTTATCCGGGACCGTCAAACGGGCGCCACAGATTTTCATCAAACTAAACATCGAATGGCTTTACCGTTCCTTAAAATATCGCCGTCCCGAACGCCTAGTGCAGATCGTCCAATACATGGTGAAAAGCTGGCGTATGCGAGGACATTCGCGGGCGATGGCGGCAGAGAGCCAACGCCGGGCTGAAGCGGTCAGCCAAGAAAAAGCCAATAAATCGCAAGAATCCAAAGCCGAACCAAAAAACAACGGCTAAGATTGACATTTTATGGTAAAATGGTCTTTGTTCGTAATAGGCCAGACATCCGAGCCAGCTTACTTGGCTAAGATTGCTCACTTACCATAAACAAAGCAGTTGCTAGGCCCAGCGCCAAGCAGTGAGTTTACATGGAAGAAGCAGTGATGCACAAATCAACTCAAGGGATGTCCCCAGCCTAGTTTCAAACGGCTGATCAGAGACCACCTTACCTAGAGGATGCTAGGTGAGCTAGTGGTGATAGCAACTGGAGCACTTGAGCTGATGAAGGAACAGACTTTTATCGCCGGTCGCCGTTGCTAGGAGCAAGGGAGGCCGGCTTTTTTTGTGGTTATCGCTTCCTACGCAGTCTGGACAGTGCCTCAGCCAGTCAGATTTTTTAATAAGGAGAATTTCATTTGGAAAGTAAGAAAGTCAAGATCAGAGCCCGGCTTCTGACGAAAGAATTTGATCTACTGAAGAAAAAATCCGATAAGATCAAGCGCCTCTTTCACATCGGCAAACAAGACGTGGAGACGTTTTGGGCCATCAAAGGGGTGGACTTCACGATTTATGACGGGGAAAGTGTGGGGCTGATTGGCGTCAATGGCTCCGGGAAATCCACCCTATCAAACGTCATCTCAGGGATCATTCCCCCGACATCTGGTGAGCTAGAAATCAACGGCGACACCTCGATTATCGCCATCGGTGCCGGGTTGAAAGCCCAACTCACCGGGATTGAAAACATTCGGTTGAAATCTTTGATGAGCGGCTTGTCCCATAAGGAAATCGATGAACAGATGGACGACATCATCGCTTTTGCCGACTTAGGAGATTTTATCAATCAGCCAGTCAAGAGTTATTCCAGCGGGATGAAATCACGGTTGGGCTTTGCCATTGCCGTGCATCAAAATCCGGATATCCTGATTATCGACGAAGCCTTGTCCGTAGGGGACGAAACCTTCTATCAAAAATGTGTCGACAAGATTTTGGAGTTCAAAGCCCAAGGCAAAACCATCGTCTTTGTCAGTCACTCCCTCGGTCAAGTCCAAAAACTTTGTGACCGTACCATCTGGATGCACTATGGGGAGATGCGGGCATTTGGTCCGACGCCAGAAGTTGTCGAGGAATACAAAGAATTTACCAACTGGTTCAAAGGCTTGAGCAAAAACGAAAAAATCAAGTACCAAAACGAACAAAAGAATGCTCAAAAAACCTTTAACCTTGAGACCTTGGCTGAACGGGAAAAAGCCAAAGGAGATGCTGCTGAACTGCAAGCCATCGAAACTTTGACACAACGGAGTAAAATCGGTGAGAAGATGGCAGTCAGCACGAGAGTCATCTTAGGGTTGACGATTGTCATTACTTTGTTTGCCTCCATCGTCAGCTTCAATGGGGCGGCTTTGTCAGGAATTATGGAGTCACCGATTGAGTTTATTCAGAAGCAGTTGGAGAAGTTTGGGGATAGTTTCAATCGAAAATTCAATAGTGATTTGGATCAGAAAGCAACTGTTATCGCATTGCCGGATGAAAGCGACGATTCGCTACCATTATTAACGATGAGTGAAAAGGAAGATACGAATCCTGTTCTGGTCGCTCATTATCAATTCCAAGACGAGAAACAATGGCAAGGAGGACGTACAGTTGTCTGAAGTTTGGTTAATTATAAAAGAACAAATTACTAATATCCGGACAATCTTCCGGTTGTCGAGTTATGAAGAAAAAGCCACGTATCAAAGTCATTATTTGGGCCTATTGTGGCAAATTTTGAACCCAGCGATTCAGATTGGCATTTATTACCTAGTGTTTGGTGTGGGTGTCAATGGAAAGAATCTTGTTGATGGGGTACCATTTTTCGGATGGATGTTAATTGGGATGACTGCTTGGTTTTTCATCAATTCCTCCATGCTTGGCGGATCCAATAGTATCTATCGCCAAGTCAATGTTGTTTCCAAGATGAAGTTTCCATTGAGTATATTGCCTACTACGAATATGGTCAGCAATCTCTCAACTTTTTGGCCGATGACTGCGATCACTATTATTGTCTTGGCTATTTTTGGGAAGTATCCGACGATTTATTGGACCCAGCTGATTTATTACTTCTTCTGCATGATTGTCTTGTTGTTTGCTTTTGGTGTATTGAACTCTACGATTACCGTTTTGGTACGGGATTATCATATTATGCTTCAATCCGTGTTACGATTGCTTTTTTACGTGTCTGGGACAATCTGGAACATCGAAAATCGCAACTTGCCAGTTTGGATGGTGAAAGTCTTGAAACTCAATCCTTTCTACTACATTACTGACGGTTTCCGGGATGCCTACCTATCGAAAGGCTGGTTCTGGGAAAAAGGCACTTACGGTTTGATTTTCTGGGGCATGACTTTGATTATTTTGCTAGTGGGTTGTCACTTACATTTGAAATTCAGAAGTAAATTTGTTGATTTGGTTTAATCACCGTTATCCGAGGAGGAAATTACATGAAACGTGTTATCACATATGGTACGTTTGATTTATTGCACTATGGGCATATCAATTTATTGCGTCGGGCGAAATCACTAGGGGACTACTTAATCGTGGTCTTGTCTTCTGATGAGTTTAACTGGAATGAAAAGCAAAAAAAATGCTATTTCTCCTATGAAAAACGCAAACAACTCTTGGAAGCCATCCGCTATGTGGATCTGGTCATCCCAGAAAATTCTTGGGAACAAAAAGTTTCGGACATCAAGGAATACCATGTGGATACTTTCGTGATGGGTGACGATTGGGTTGGTAAATTCGACTTTATCGAGGATGAAACGGATGCAGCTGTGGTTTATCTACCACGGACACCAGAGATTTCGACTTCTCAGATCAAGAAGGATTTGGAAGAAAAAAAGAAAAAACAGGGTGAATAAAAGTTCTGAGTACAGAGGCTGAAGGATTTTCCTTCGGCTTTTCTGTGCTATAACGTATAATATGCTCATGATAAAAAAGAGAGGAGGGTATGCCGTTTTTTGGCATATCAGACGATGGAAATAAAAAGTGTAATGCGAAAGTACTTCCATAAATATACTAGTCGGACTCACAATATCCGCTATAAATATGCGGAACTATATGATGAGGCACCCATTCAAGAAAAAACAGTATTGTATGAGAGTCGTGATGGTAACAGCTTTGTCGACTCTCCATATCGCATTTTTCAAGAACTGGTGACCAATACTGATTTTAAAGATTTTAGGCACACGATTGTAATTAATGAAAACAATATAGCTGCCAAAGCTATTATTGAAAAAATAGTCGAGTTGATACCAAATAAGGTGACGAATCAAATTAGTTACGTTATCCGCAATAGCGATGACTATTTGGAATGTCTGGCATCTTATAAGTATTTAATTAATAACTCAACTTTTCAAAATTTCTTCATCAAAAAAGATGAACAAATATATATCAATACTTGGCATGGTACACCTCTTAAATATATGGGCTTTGATATTCCCGGAAATCCATCACAATCTCAAAATGTACTCCGTAACTATTTGATGACGGATTACTTGTTGAGTCCTAATGCTCATACTTCAAAAATTTTTACGAACGGCTACAAACTAGAGGGGATTTATCAAGGCCAACTAATGGAAAGTGGTTATCCACGAATTGATAATACGTATCAGCCACTAACTAATATGGACGAGAAATTATCATATTTCGGTATTACTTTGGACGGTCGGCCGACAATCTTATATTGCCCAACATGGAGTGGCAGTTCAATTACCTCACCGGCAAATAATATTAAACAATTGATTGCTGAATTTGACTATCTTCAACAGGAACTAGGGAAGGACTATCAACTTTTTGTGAAAGTTCACCCATACCTCTACCCATTTGTGAAAGATCTTGAGGAACTAGCAGGTGTGCTGATCTCCGACTTCTTTGATGTTAATGAATTGTTGTCTGTTGTGGATATTTTAGTTACAGATTATTCATCAATTTTCTTTGATTTTTTGGTAGAAGAAAAGCCAATCTTCTTCTATTGTCCAGATTACGAACAATACATTGGTGATCGCGGAGTCTATTTACCTTTGGATAGCCTACCAGGACCACTTTCCACAACGATTATGGTTTTGTGTGAACAACTGAAGAATTATACTAAAAAACAGGAAAATGGGTATGAAGCTGTTGTTTCTTCTTATCGACAGACTTTCTGCCAGTATGATGATGGGCAAGTTGCTAAACGCCTGATTAATCAGATCTTCTTAGGAGTAGATGAAGAATTAAAGGTTGTTCCAACAGAAAATGGTAAGGAGCGTCTAGTTTTTTACCCTGGAAGTATGGAAAATAATGGGATTACCTCAAGTTTTATTAATCTGATGCACAATTTGGATTATGAGAAGTATGATGTTTCGCTATTATTACGTACTCCGAGAAATTATGAGAAAAAGATTTTGAATAACTTAGAACGGTTACCAAAAGAAGTACGCTTACTATTTCGTGTCGGGACACCTGTTTTGCGATTTTCTGAAGACTTGGCAGATGATAAGTTCCGCTCGGATCCACAAAATCCGCAACGTTTAAAAGAATTGCCGGAACGGGGATATCGTCGAGAAAGTAGACGTGCTTTAGGAAATACAAGTTTCAAAGCGGCGATAGACTTTAGTGGCTATAGTTTTTATTGGGGAATTTATACAGCCTTTGCCGATGCTAAAACGAAGATTGTTTACCAGCATAATGATTTGTTTTCCGATTCAAATAAAGTAATTGAGGGACGAAAAGTTCATTATTTGAACTTAAATGCGTTATTTAGATTATATAATCAGTTTGATTACATCTTAAGTGTTTCAAAGGCTACAATGTTAGTGAATCGAGAATCATTGGCTCAATTTGTTAACAATCCTGATAAATTTCAATACTGTATTAACACTATTGATCCAACTCGAATTTTGACTTCGGCAGGGAGAATTGAAGCAGATAATACTATAGAAGCAAGAGAAGACAATGAGGCTAGTTTTGTATTGCATAAAAAAACTGGGGTAGGTAATGTCAGCGAATCCAAAATATCTGTCTATCAAGATTTATCTTATGTAATAAAACAACAATCGAAAGTTTGTTTCTTTTCTCCAGGGGAATTGGTAGAGATTGCTGCTTTGGCTGAAGTTGATGGTAGAGTGTTTGTTAAAATTCTGAAGGATCATATTTTGATTGGTTGGATTGAGGAACAATTTGTGGTACCAGCTCTGGATCCCATTTTGGAGAAGAATCCTCACAATAGTTTGTATCGCATGATTTATCCTGGAAATCATGCGATATGGAAGGAACCAAAGGATACTGTTGAGAATAATATAGAAATAACTGATGCGAAGTCAATGCGAGGTATCTATTTTCATTCTAAATGGATGGTAAAAACGATCCGTTCTAACTTTGTTGATATCTGGATTGGAGATCGATTAGTTGGGTGGGTAAATGCTGCCGCAGCTAAGGATATGTACTTGCATCAATCAGCGCCAGTACGATCATATTACAAAGCAATGTCCTATAAAGTAAATCATTCACTTTCTTTTAAAATCAAAGAAAATACATTGATGCGGTTTAATGAAGATGTGTATGGCAAGGTAAACTTAACTGAAAATGATACTGTTTGGGCTCGCCCAATCGGCCTTTTCCAAAATAGACCGCAAGTTGTGGATTATCAACAACTCAATGACAGTGTGATGCATATTATTACCAAGGCTATTACTGCTGAGGGTACTAGTTATCAAATCGAGAAAGACGGTCGTAAGGTTGGATGGGTAGCAGAAGATAAAGTTACCAAAATTGATTTTGCTGAAGGAGTAGTTTTGTCAACTACAGAGATTGATCAAGAGGTATCACTTAAATCGGGTGCAATACTCTATCAAAATGTTGCATTGAGTATCCCCATTTCAGAGATAGACAACTACTGTGGTGTTGTCTCTGTTGACAGTAAATATGAGACAGTTGGTAGTCTAGTCTATCGAGTAAAACTTGGATTGGATCGATATGCATATGCCCCTGAGAGTGCAGTAACAATTATCAAAAACAATATGCTAACAGATATCAACGGAGATACCATTCTACCAATCAATCCAGCTTATCAAAATTTTGTCAATATTGGCCGGTTATCACCGGAGAAAAACCAAGCAAATCTGATTTTAGCCTTTAAAACATTTGTGCAAGAACAACCTGATGCTAGATTGTATATTATGGGTGATGGTGTTCTTAAAGATGAATTACTAGATTTGATAATGACCTCTGGCTTAAAGGAGAAAGTTTTCTTGTTGGGCCAAAAACCAAATCCATTTGAAATCTTGGTTCAGTGTGATTACTTTATCTTACCTTCCTTATATGAAGGGCAGCCAATGGTTTTACTTGAGGCCATGACTCTAGGAATGACGATTATTGCCTCCGATATTCCAGCTAATCGGGATGTTTTGAAAGATGGTACGCGAGGGATTTTGATTGAGGGGACGACGAGTGAGGCGATAGCTGATACGCTTCTTGCAGGGAATTATCGAAATCGTCACTTTGATACATTTGATGCTTATGAATACAATCGTCAGGCGGTGGCTAGTTTCTATCGCTTTATCGAATAACTGTTTGTCTAAAATTCGCTCTGTCGGAACTCAGATTTCGACAGGGCTTTTTAGTGGAATGAATTGAAACTTACCCAAAGAATGGTAGACTATATCTATTAAAAAATATTTTAGAATAGGACGGAAAGACGGATGTCGCTTCTATCAAAAATAAAAAAAAATCTAATGACGCCCCACGAACTCCGCTATCTCCATTTTCGTAAGCAACCTATCCAAAACAAAGCAATCCTTTTGGAAGGTGCCCATGGTCGGGGGATCGAAGGACATATCTATGCTTTAGCTACTGAATTGGTGGCACGTTATCCTGAGTATCAGGTGCGGATTGCCGTGCAAAAGACGGCTCAAGTACCGACTGAGCTACAGGATTACTGCGTGGAACATCTGAGTAGCGAGTACCTTAAGTGTTTGGCGACTTCGGAAATTTTGATCAATGATACTTCTTTTTGGGCCTTTTTTCATAAACGTCCAGAACAGAAGTACTACCTTTTTTGGCATGGCACGCCACTGAAATGTCTGGGGAAAGCTACCCAAGTCCAGGGGTATGGCAATGTCCAGCGGAACCTCGCAGCTGCGGATCTGGTCTTGGTCAATAACGAGTTCACAAAAGACAAACTAGCCGTGGACTTTGGCATCGCTGAGATTGTGGACAATGCCTTTGTGGTAGCGCCTTCACCTAGAAATGCCGTCTTGTTCGATCAATCGAAAGTCGTGCCGGGGCGTTATGTGTATATGCCTACTTGGCGGGATGACCGGCAAGATGTGACGGAAATCCGCAATCATTTGTCAGAGCTGGATCGGGAGTTGACTGATGGGGAAGAGCTTTACGTGAAGCTCCATCCTTACGAAGCGGCTCAACTTGATATCGCAAGTCTTGGTTTACAAAAGGTCAAAGCTTTTCCGGCAGAGCAAGAAGTCTATCAATTTCTGACGACGACGGAAAAGTTAATCACGGATTATTCCTCGATCATGTTTGATTTTGCGGTAACGGGTCGCGAGATTGTCTTATTTACGTATGATCAAACAGACTATGAAGCCACCCGAGGACTGTATTTTCCATTAGCAGAAGTTCCTTTCCCACAAGTTGCCACCGTTTCAGCGTTAGTCCATCAACTTCACCAACCGGGGGCAGCCGACTGGAGTGAGTTGAACCAGCGTTTTAATCCCTACGACTTTGCCAATGGGACGCAAGTTATTTTGCAGTACCTTTTGCAGGGGGAAAAGTCTGAAAATCTTATTCATGAATATCCCCAATGGAATGGCAAAGACAATGTTTTGATTTATGCGTATAAATTTGACAATAATGGCATTACGAACTCTTTGTTAAACTTGTTAAGTGCTGTGGATCTGAGTAAGCGCAACTATATCTTGACCTGGCCAGATGGTCTGATCGAAGCTAGTCGTGAAGCAGTTATCCGTCAGCTACCAGCCGGGGTGCATACTTTTATCGAAGCAGGCAAGACGCAGGCGACTGTGGGGGAGATGCTACAAACATTTGCTTACATGGCAGAGCTCCCGTCTGGCAAAGAAAAGATGGCCGCGATGTATCAGCGGGATTTTCAGCGGATTTATCCGAATCTCAAGGTGATGGATTTTGTTCATTACCCTGGCTATGATCGTTCCTATGCGGTATGGACTTGGGCGCTACAGCCTCTAGGAATCCAGACGATGATCGTGGTGCATACAGATATGGAGCAAGAATTTCAGGTGAACCGTAGCTTGAAACAAAAGGTCATCTTTGACGCATATCGCCAAGCTAATCATGTAGTCTGTGTATCCCAGACCATCGGTGAGAAGATCAAGAAACTAGTACCAGAAGCTTCCGTGACGGTGATGAATGTCTTATTGAACCCTGAAAGAGTGCACCTTTTAGCTCAAGAGCCACTCCCAGAGGAAATCCCGCAACGCTTGTTAAATGACTTTGGCAATGATCGTGTCCGAGTATTTATCAATATCGGACGCTTCTCGAAACAAAAGGGACTAGACCGTTTAGTCACCGCCTTTGAGCAGTTAGCAGATACCACTACGCGTTTGGTGATTATCGGTAGTTATGGACCGGAAGAGGCAGCTATCAAGGACCAAATCGCTAACAGCAAGCGCAAAGACGATATCTATCTTTTTTCACAACTTGCTGCGCCTTACAATTTGGTGGCGGCGGCGGATTGTTTCGTCTTTAGCAGTCGTTACGAAGGGTTTGGCATGGTGGTCTTCGAGTCCCTCGCTCTAGGCACGCCTGTGGTGATGACAGCTGTCCCTGAGACAGTCGAAGCTCTCGATGGACAACCTTGTACCTTGATTGTGGAAAACAGCACAGAGGGGATTTTAGAGGGGATGCAAGCGTTCCTTAAGGGAGAAGTTCCAAAAGCGGGGTATGATTTTGTGGGAAAAACAGAAAAATCCCTTGCTATTTGGGAACGTGTTATTTCCTAAAATAGTAGGGTGAAGAGAATTCATACTTTATGAAATATCATAGAACCATTTAAAATAGCTCCAAGAAAACACCAGATTTTCTTAGAGCTATTTATTTAGTTTATAATCACTGCAAAAAATTTTCTATTAGTTTTGTAATATTCTTAAATGAATCTTGAATAGAGTTGCACGTATACTTTTCTAAATCCATTTGGCTCAAAATGGATGGATATGTGGTGATTTTCTCAGCTAGCTCTTTTTCTGAATATACGATACAAGGAGCCAAATCTTTATTCATATCTTCGTATGTTCCACGTACATCTTTATAATAATCATAATCTTTATATAGCAAAAAGAAAGGTAGATTAATATACAGACAGTCAAAAATAACAGAACTATAGTCACTAATTACAACGTCGCTAATTAGTAAATAAGGTTGTATATCTATTTCACTTGAGATGTAGATTGTATTAGATGAATCATCATTGATATTTTTAGATAAATCATGATTTTTTTCTAAAAAAATATAATCAAATGAAGGATCTAAGTTTTCTATAAATCTTTTTTTATCGAGCATATAACCATTATTCTGGGTTGTAGACCTAAAGTTATAGTCACGCCATGTAGGAAGATATGTCACAACGACTTTATCGGCTGGTATTCCTAATTCAGCTCTCAATGATTTTTTTAGATTTTCATCATCTTTATGTTGAATAAGCCAGTTATTGCGAGGGTATCCGAATTCTTTTATTTTATCCATTTCAATTGAATAGGCACTTAAAAATTTATCGGAAGCAATTTTACTGTCTGAGATTAGGACATCCCAACGGTTGATATCAAACATTTTTCTTGTTTTATGAGTTTTATTTGATCGGACAACTTCTTTTTCGGGTGAATCATATAATACTTTTTTCAAAGGAGTACCATGCCAAAGTTGAATGATATGTTGATTATCATAAAATTTAAAATCTAACGGTATCCAAGATTCACCAATGATAACTTTAGCTTCATCTAGAAACGAATAAAACTCATCACTTCTTGGTTCAATTCGATAGCTTTCAGGAACATCTAAATCTTTCGTGACAAATTTTAAATGTGAGGAATCGTAGATGGTTGAAAGATAATCAAATAGATACCTTGAGTTACCAACATAACGATAATCAAATCCAAGCATTAAAATAGTGTCTTTTAAATTTTCGGAAAGATGTTCTTCATTCTGTACTGAGATTGTTTTGATTTGACGTTCAGGGTGTGTAAATTTATATTGAAAGTTTTCAGCGTTTATTGCGAGCATTGGTTTATAAAAAAATCTGTTTACTCGGTTGCCAATGAAGGCAGGATTAGTACGACGAGTTACTTTGACTTTTCGAAGCAATTCGGGATTATAAAGGTGAACTTTAAAAATTTTTTCAATCATATCAAACCTGTTACTTTGAAATAATTTCATTCCAAAAATCATATAGTATAAATTGCTATAGTATTTTTCTGGATATCTGATACGTTTATTGTATTTTTTTAAAAGCTCAAATCCTTTGTTTCGATAATTAAGTTTTGTTTTTTTATCAACATTTAGTCTCTTTTCAAGATACAATAACAAACGGTGAACAAAGTATTTGAGAACGTGATAACTAGAGTAATAGCCTCTTGGGTGAAAATCAATATAGGATGCTTGAACTGCTTTTAAATAGGAATCTAAATGAATTGTTGAATCACTGTATGATTGGGTTGTTGACTCATTATGGACACGCACATAGTATAAAACATTTGGTAATAATTTAATTTTTTCAGCGTATAGAGCAGCATGTACATAGAATTCAAAGTCTTCATAGAAATACCCTTCACCAAAAAGTATATTATTTTCATTAAGAAAGCTTGTTCTATAAAGTTTATTCACAGAAAAATATGGATCCATATTAAGTAGTTTTTCACAATCTGCACCATAAAGAACATCACCGTTTGAATAGAGAGAATTATAAACTCTCGGTGTAATACGAAACTTTTTTTCTTTATCACGAGAATATAAAGCAAAATTAAAATATACCATATCGATATTTTCTTCAGTTTGTGCTGCAGTAAACGCTAATTCTAAAGTTTTTGAATGAATAAAGTCATCTGCATCAATAAACATTGTGTAGGTTCCCGTAGCAAGCCTAATACCTTGGTTTCTTCGAGCGCCTTGTTTTTTGTTTTGCCCATCGTTAAGTATATGTAAGGCCCAACCTTTTTCGATAAAGCTTGATCTGTATTTTTCAGCTTTTGTAATTGTTTGATCACTAGAGTTATCATCCAAAAGTATACACTCAACGCTACCTGTAAAAGATTGCCGGAGAATTGATGCGAATAGTTCATCAATAGTTTTTTCGGAGTTATATGCTGGTATAATAAGACTAATATCCATTTTTTTAACCACTTTTTCACCTTCATTTTTGAAATAAAATACCAAGTTTTACTATAACTGAAAAAACATTTTTTTCAAGAGAAATTGATTTTTATTTGAAGATACTTTGAATTCAATACTGTACAAACTATTATACAAAAATCATTGTAAAAATTTTTAACTGTTAATAAGCGAAATCTGTCGTATAATATGATAATGGTCTTTAAAAGTAAACTGGGAAGTTAAAGTTGTAATTAGTACTCTTTTTACTTTTATTATTGCTTCAAGTTTGAAAATTTAAATAAAACTGCTGTTTCATGTAAGAATTATGTATGAGAGAACTTTTTTTGATAAATATGATGAGATTACTGATTAGTTTTGAAAATTTTATTTGGAGGATATAAAATACTTAAGTATGGTTCTTTTAGTGTGTAAAATTATTATATAATTGTGGAGGAAGAAAAAAATGACGAAAAAAGTACGTAAAGCTGTCATTCCGGCAGCGGGCTTGGGCACACGTTTTTTACCAGCAACCAAGGCAATTGCTAAGGAAATGTTGCCCATCGTAGACAAACCAACGATTCAATTTATTGTAGAAGAAGCCTTGAAATCAGGCATTGAAGACATTCTGATTGTGACTGGGAAAGGCAAACGTCCGATTGAAGATCACTTTGACTCTAACGTAGAACTAGAACAAAACTTGTCATCTAAAGGCAAAACAGAGTTGCTCGCTTTGGTGGAAGAAACTACTGGCATCAACTTGCATTTTATTCGCCAAAAACACCCACTAGGCCTAGGTCACGCGGTGTTGTGTGCGAAAGCTTTCGTAGGGGATGAACCTTTTGTCGTCATGCTTGGAGATGACATCATGCAAGACAAGGTACCATTGACCAAACAATTGATTAACGACTATGAAAAAACCAATGCTTCAACCTTGGCAGTCATGAAAGTTCCTCATGAAGAGACTTCAAAATATGGGATTATCAATCCGATTTCACAAGTCTCTCCTGGTTTATATGATGTGAAGAACTTTGTTGAAAAACCAAATCCAGATGATGCCCCAAGTGATTTAGCAATCATTGGTCGGTACTTGTTGCGTCCAGAAATTTTTGAAATCTTGGAAAATCAAAAACCTGGGGCTGGTGGCGAAATTCAATTGACGGATGCCATTGACACCTTGAACAACTATCAACGAGTTTTTGCTCATGAATTTACCGGCAAGCGTTATGATGTTGGTGACAAGTTGGGAATGTTGGAAGCCAATATCGAGTATGGGTTGCAACATTCAGAGATTAAAGTAGGGTTGAAGGAATACTTGCAAGAATTAATTAGTAAACTGTAATAGATATGATATTAATTTTATAGAGGAGAAGTCAGAATGCTGTCAATCATCGTCCCGTGCTACAACGAAGAAGAGTCCGTTCCGTTGTTTTTAGCAGAAGTAGAAAAAATCCGTCAAGAAATTAGTCATAAAATTGAGTATATCTTTGTTAATGACGGTTCCCGTGACAACACGCTAGCTGTTCTAAGACAAGCGCACAAGCAATATCCAGAGAGTGTCCGCTATCTTTCTTTTTCTCGAAATTTCGGGAAAGAAGCTGCTTTATATGCAGGATTACAAGCTGCTACAGGTGATTTGGTCACAGTGATGGACGCGGACTTGCAAGATCCGCCAGAGTTGTTGCCAGAGATGATTCGCTTGATTGAGACAGAAGACTATGACTGTATCGGGACGCGCCGGAGTGATCGATCTGGTGAGCCTAAAATCCGGAGTTTCTTTGCGAAAACATTTTATAAGTTGATTAATAAAATTGCGGATACTGAGATGGTAGATGGGGCACGAGACTTTCGGCTGATGACCCGCCAAATGGTAGATGCGATTCTTGAGTTGACTGAATATAATCGCTTCTCAAAAGGGATTTTTAGTTGGGTAGGTTTCAAAACAAAATATTTAGCCTATGAAAACCGGGAACGGGTAGCGGGAGAGACTTCTTGGTCATTTTGGAGTTTGTTTAAATACTCCATTGATGGTATTGTCAATTTTTCTGAAGCACCACTGAATATTGCCTCGTTTGTTGGTGCGCTTTCTTGCGTTGGGTCGATAATTGCCATGATTTTTATTATCATTCGTGCTTTGGTATTTGGTGATCCAACGACGGGATGGCCTTCAATGGTTTGTATTATGCTATTTGTTGGTGGTCTCCAGTTGTTGTGTTTGGGGATAATCGGTAAGTATATTGGTAAGATTTTTTTGGAAACGAAGAAACGACCGGTATATATTGTGAAGGAAACCGAGTGTGATATTCCAGACAAAATTAAGGAGAAAAAGTGAGATGGCGTTAATTAAGAAAAATAAAGAATACTTAATTCTGGCATTTGTCGCATTTTTATTTATTTCTCCTCAATTGTACTATCACTCGATGATTGTAGGTTTTGATTGGTGGTTTCATTGGAGTCGTTTTTACGAAGCAGCAATGCAAATAAAAAATGGACATATCAATTACTTCCAATCTCTATATGCCTTTAGTCAAACTGGACGTGTTATCAATGCCATGTATGGTGGAGATTTTGCCTATCTTCATGGATTATTATTATTGATAACGGGTAGTTGGCTACGAGCAGAAGTAGTATCTGGCTTTTTATGTTCCTTGACTGCGGGTATTACGATGTTTAAATTATCTCGTTATTGTGGTTTATCAAAGGCAATTTCACTAATAACTGGAATCTTTTTAATGGGAACAGCAACTATTGTATTGTATATTCAAGATCAGAGTTTTCCAGGTTGGGCCTCTGCATTTTTACCCTTATGTTTCATACCTGCCATTCGGATGGTCAAACAAAATGTGAAGCAAATTAACCCTGTATTTTTTGGAGGGGCAGTAGCAATCTTAATTTCAATTCATACATTTACTGCTTTAATGTATGTTGCTGCGATTATTCCATTTTGGATAGTGGGGATGTTTCATTCTAGAGAACGGTTGGCTATGTTTCGTGACAGCATACTTTCGGTTGCTGTTGCACTGGTTTTAGGGGCCAATACATTTTTTGCTATGTTTGAGTTAAAAGGAAATAAAATGATAATGCCTTATCCTGTAGAAGATTTAATCTCGAAAAGTATTCAGTTTTCGACAGGAGCCATGAGTCGTTATAATTTGGGTTTAATTTTCTCTTTTCTTGCCATTTTTACGATTATTCTTGGAATTACTTATTTCAACAAAATTTCATTAGTAGAAAAGACAATTTTCATTACTGGAGTTATCTTCTTATTTGTATCATCGAAATATCTTCCTTGGAACAGCCTTGCAAATCATATACCTGCTTTGATGGGGCTTCAATTTCCTCAAAGATTTGCAGCAATTGCTAATGTCTTGCTTATTTTGAGTAATGGCTTTTTTATGATGAAAATAGCAGAAACGTTTAAGGAAGATTGGCGAAAACTTTTTACCAATGTGTTGCTTACTTTCGCTTTGTTAGGTTGCACCTGGGGCTTTAATTCAATCAATGAAAAAGCACAACAATGGCGGACTGACCAATTAACTATGGATGGTGATCGATTAATCGATAGCCCAAAAGTTGTTCGTCAAAAATTTTGGAGTTCTGATTTGTCGGAAGCTTTTGAAACACTTAGAAAAAGCGTTCCTGACTATTTACCGGAGTATGAAGAAGTGAAGTCTCCCTATCCAGCATATCGTAAACAAATTTATGAAAATCCTATTGAGTTTAAAAAAGAAGTTAATACAAAGGATGAACTAGTGATTCAATGGGAGCAAAGTGATAGTTCTGAAAAAGTACAAGTTCCTGTCTTTATCTATAATAACAGTACTATTAATTTGAATGGACAGAAAATAGCTACTGCAACCTCAGAAAAAACCAACATTGGTGCACTTATTGTTCAAGGAAAGGCAGGAGCAAACGAGCTAATCGTAGGGTATGAGCCTTCGCTACTTTTTAAAATTGGAACGCTTCTAAAAATGGTTGGACTTCCCTTGGCGATTATTTATTGTATCTACTATAAATTTCGCTGGTTTAAAGCTAAAAAATAGCAATAAAAAAGAACAGCCAATTCGATTTTAAAACGAATTGGCTGTTCTTTTTACTTGCTGTCTTTGACAATTTTTTCTACCCTAATTTTATTATCATAGTAAGATGACCGCTTACTTACTTCAAGATTGAAAGTATCAGGGCCTAATTTTTCCATTAATGTTGGAGTATCAGAGAATAAATTAGTACCGAGACCTAGCCTATCACCTTTGATTGTTATTCCGAGACTAGCAAGTGTTGTGGGGAACATATCCATCGTGTTAAATTGACGGTTTTTCATCTTATCTGACTGAATTGCCGAGTTATCTATCAAATTAAAAACGGTGCGTTGATAGTCATCAGACAGGGAATTAAAAAAGTTTTTATCCATAGTTAGATGGTCACCGGCAACAATAATTGTTGTATTTTCGTAAAAAGGTTGCTGTTTGGCCCAATTAATAAAATCAGTAATCATTTGATCAGAGAAATGAATGACGTTGCTGTATTGATCATCAAAAAGTTTAGGTGTGTTATCGGTCATAAGGCCATCTTCGAAATGAGTATCAGCAGTTAGCATTGTAAAATTAAAAGGTTTTTCTTGTTTTGCAAGGTCACTGACGACATCTTTAGCGTGCTCAAATAGTTTTTCATCTTCATAGCCCCACCAGACTTTGTAATCTTGAGGAATCCATTTTTGTTCTTTGGCAAAATTGTAGTCGGCAATATCATAATTTCCATGTTGTTGAAAATACTTATCTCGACCTGAAAAAGCAATATCAGATCCTAACATAAAGATTTGATTGTAGCCGTTCTTTTCTAGTATCTCACCTAAAGAGTATGCACCAGGAAGAAATGATTCGACAGACTCTCCAAAATCGTTTGCTTCGTTTCCTTCTTTATTCGCAGCTTTTGCTTCAAAGGAAACTTTCACCGGTACCCCAGCTGTCTGCGCTACTAAGCCACCGACCGTAAACCCGGTAGCTGGCGTTGCTAAAGCACCGCCGTATTGCTCTGTATTTGAGAAGTTGATGGCCCCTTGATCTAACATTTCAGTTAGTTTTGGCAATAGATTTTCATTTTGGCTGCCGCCTTTATCCTTGGACATGTAGCTAGTTTCCAGGGATTCAGCGAAGATGTAGATGAGGTTGCGTTTCTTTTCTGGGAAGGTTAAGTCTACTGATTTTGGATCAACATAGTCATCTTCATAGATTGTACTCTTGTCGATAAAATACGCTTTGACATCAGCATAGCCGATTTTTGAGACACCGCCAAACACTCCAGCGGCGAAGATACCGAGAGCAGCTGCTATCACAGCAATACCGCGGATAGCTGGATGCACCTGGAAGTTGACGTTTTTAGTGATTTTCGCCAAAAGATTGAGTGCAAGCAAATACGTCATGATTGTTAATAATCCAAAGAAGAGAGCACTCACGAGGGGACCGAAAACGTAGCTTACGATCTGGCTCTCGTCCGTTCCTTCTAGTGGTTGGGTGATAGTATAGATGATTTGGTCAATTTTAATATTGCCAAAGCGAGCCATGACCCATTTACACGAGAAGTAGAAGAGATAGGATAACGTACAAAAAATAGTAGCTAAAAAAATCGCAATTCGATCAATTATTTTACCTTTTTGTGGTTTCAAATCAGCCTCGGAATCCGTTGTTTCCTGAGCTTGATTTTGTGACAGGTACGCATTGATAACTAGGAAAATAATAGTAATTGGTGCTAGGATCAAGCTGCCTTTGACTGCATGGGAAAGTCTGGGTAGTGAAAAGAATAGGTCAAAGTTTGGTAACATGTCATACTGGATTAAAAAATAGGTGCCAGACACGAGTAAAAAAACTGTGAAAAAAATGGTATAGCCCCAACTGGTTTTTTGGGTAGACGGTAGCTTTTTTTCAATGAGGTATTGAACGACTAGATATAGGCAACTAGCCAAGATTAATAAGTAAATCACAGGATTCCCTCCATTTGGAAATTGGTCAAAAATGTAAACGATTGCCTAATAGAGTAAGATAAACGAGGCAAAAGACGTTCAATATACATAATAAGCTATTTCATTGGCAAAGTTTATCTTTTTTATAAATCTTTTGGCTTTTTTTATGTTTTATACTATTGAAATATGTTGAGCATCAAAAAGTAACCAGTCAAAATAGAAATGGGATTGTTGCTATAACCAAATATATGTTAAACTCAACATATTGTAATTGGCTGTTGTTATACTCTTTATGTTTTTACATGGCAGCCTTTGTTCTATGTTAAAGTACATATTTGAACACCGATACGATTGAAAGGACGTCACCATGAAAAAAGCACGTGTCATCTACAATCCCACTTCAGGAAAAGAACTTCTAAAACAGCATTTGGCAGAAATTCTCGAAGTGTTGGAAAAAGCCGGCTACGAAGCCAGTGCCTTCCGTACCACCCCCGAACCAAGATCAGCTCAGATGGAAGCCCATCGTGCCGGTTTGGCCGGCTTTGATTTGATTGTGGCCGCTGGTGGGGATGGGACAATCAATGAAGTAGTCAATGGGATTGCGCCTCTCGAAAAGCGACCGATGATGGCGATTATTCCAGCGGGGACGACAAATGACTATGCTCGGGCGTTGCAGGTGCCTCGTAATAATGTCAAAGCGGCCGCTGAGGTGATTTTGAAACAACAGACAGTCAAGATGGATATTGGGAAAACCGATAAGGATTATTTTATCAATATCGCCGCTGGTGGCAACTTGACGGAGTTGACTTATGATGTGCCTTCTGAGTTGAAGAGCATGTTCGGCTATTTGGCATACTTGGCCAAAGGTGCTGAAATGTTGCCACGGGTGAAGCCGATTCCGATGAAACTGGTGTACGATGATGGGGAGTACGATGGCAATGCCTCGATGTTTTTCTTGGGTCTGACAAATTCAGTTGGTGGCTTTGAGCATATTGCACCAGATGCAAAGCTTGATGATGGCAAATTTTCACTGTTGATCATTAAAACGGCTAATATTTTTGAAATCGTCCACTTGGCAGCCTTGATGCTCAATGGTGGCAAGCATGTAAATGACAAGCGCATCATTTATACGAAGACTTCAAAATTGGAAGTTATTCCAAAATCTGATAAAGCGCTTATGATCAATCTCGATGGCGAGTACGGTGGAGATGCGCCGATGACCTTTACCAATTTGCATCAACACATCGAGATGTTTGCCAACCTCGATGCCATCCCGAATGAAGCTGTGATTGGTTATGAAGACGAGAAAGAATCTCACTATGACGCGGTGACCAAGGGCTTTATCAAAGAAGTCGAAAAGCTTTCCCAAGAGGATATTGATGGAGATGGGAAAATCGGGGGCGGGGATGACAAAGATAACAAACATTGTTAAAATGGGCTGGCTTTGATAACTAATATCTTTGAAAGGAACGTATTCATGAAACTCTATACCCGCTTCCGCACCGAACTTGAAAAACGTAAATTATGGGAGGTTTTCATCTATCTCTTCTTTGGCGGTTTGGCAACTATTGTCAACTTTGCTAGTTTTTTCATTGCTCAAGATGTAGCTGGTTTGGGACTGGTTGCGTCAAACACCATCTCTTGGCTAGCGGCAGTACTCTTTGCCTTTGTCACCAATAAACTCTGGGTTTTCCACTCTAAGACAGAAACCCCTGGCGAGTTGGCTGTCGAGTTTGGCAAGTTTATTTTTTACCGTATCTTGTCCTATGTATTAGATATGGGAGCGATGTTGTTGTTGATCAATGTCCTCCATGTGGGAGATTTTTGGGCAAAACTAATCACACAGATATTAGTTGTCATCGCCAATTACCTCTTCAGCAAGCTCTTCATCTTCAAAGGCAATCAAAATGCTCCCATCGTGGAAGAGTACGACGCCACAAAGGAAGCGAATAAGAAAAATATGTAGGCTTAAATGGTATACAAAAGCAAGAGTCCTCGGCTAACCCCGAAGACTCTTTTTTTACTTTTATATTATTCTGATTTCCTCACTCCCTCCCACAAATCTGGCAAAGATGTTTCTTATCCGCCAGTTCCATCTCTTGGTGCCACTTACGATGTTTTTCTTGGGCGTGTTCTTCTTTGCGGACCCAGCTGCGATTGTCGGCGAGGCTGGTGTGGATGCGATAAGTGTCCATCAGCTGGCTGCGGGTGCCGGGGATATGGTAGGTGGTGAGGCCACCAAAGATCCGGTTGAGTAGCGGGGTGCTAGGATACTCTAGATAGCTCATTAGCGGCGTGTCACTGCCGGGAGAGACGGCTTCGTGCATGCGTTTGCGAGCGGAGTGGATCAGGATGCCCCGGATGATTTGGCTTTTCAGGGTGTCGGGACGCACGGGGCCTTTGAGCATCAAGCCATAGGTGGTGATCAGCAGCTTATTGGCCTGGGTGCAGTCGTGGTGCCCTTTCGTCAAGTCTTGGGAGTAGTTTTCGATGGTGGCGGGGTTGATCCACAGTCGTTGATTTTCCCAGTGCTCTGAGGGTTTCAAGGGTATCAGGGTAAAGCGCCAGTTGGCCATCGGGATGTTGTGACTGGCGTGGACGCAGTGCATGCCTTTTAGCAAGGTGGCCGCAGCGGAGCGAAAGGCATTGTCAAAGGCGATATGCTCGTGGTGCTTGAAGGAATCGTTGATGATCTGAGATTGGGTCCGATCCAGCAGATGCAGCGAATCGGTGGTGATCACCAGCTGCAAAGGGGGCTCGCCTAGAAAACGCGGGGCGACTGGCAAGACCGCCAAGAGGAGCTTGCTATGGTCAAACTCGTGCTCCACAGGCAGTTGATTGGTCATCTGGGAGAGGATCAGGCTATCGATGACCGGCTCGTCGTCGGAGTCGGGTGTGACAGCGGCGCCCCAATCGAATAAAGAATCGATCAAGGGTAGTAACTTGGTCAAGTCATAGGTGTGTTGCCGCATTTGGGGGGCGGGACTATTGATGGGTGTTGCGTGAGTATGATGTTTCATAAAAAATCTCCTTTATAGTGTTGATAGGCAGGAAAAGCCGGTGTGAACCACCAAGCATACTCGCGGAAAATCTGCTCCGTGATAAACCGTGGTTGACTGTGCTTTTCCATGACCCTCGCAAAAGTAGATACGCAAATAAATTTCGAAAAAAATCTGCGAACCAGCAAAAAGCGTCACTTTTTGATTTTTAACGAAAGCCATTTTGAAGGAGTCTGGTAGTCGCGGCAATTTAAAGATGAGAGGGCGTAGTCGGCAGCGGTGGCCGGCTTTTTTTGTGGTCAAAAAGCTTGTCAGATCAAGGCAAAAGCGTTTTTGACGACAATAACCCCTAAAGAAAAGTACAGAAAAGCACATCAAATCAAACTAAAGAAAAGGTCCTACTTGCTGGAGATTACGCTAGCTGATAAAAGCTGCCAGCAGTCTCTGAGGAGGGGGCAGGAACCGTTAAAAAATAATTTTAAAAAAATTTTTTACTTTTTTTGAAATAACTCCCGTGATTTTCGTTGTACTTGTAAAGGGCCAAAAATGCGGCGGCAGCGTTTTGGCAAGAGGAGGACATGCGGATGGTGCGACCAATCAAGCAGGGGCTGGATTATTTCCCGACGGATGTGGCGTTTTTGACGGAGAGCAAGGTGTGGCTGATCAAGCAAAAGTGTGGGCTGGGGACGATGGATACGCTGATGACCCTCTTGTCCCGCATCTATGGGGAGGAGGGTTACTTCATGCCTTGGAATACCGAGGTGTTAGATCTAGTGGCTTATCACGGGCAAGTCCCCCACGAGCAGGTACTCAATGTGGTGGAAAAAGCGCTAGCGGTGGGCTTTTTTGACTTGGAAAGCTTTCGGCGGCACCGGATCTTGACGGCGGTGGATATCCAAAAGAAATTCATCACGGCTACTCGGCGGCGCAAAACGGTCTTTCTCAACAAAAACTACCTGCTCATCTCCGAATCCGAGCGGGAAAACTTGGTCATCGGGGAGGACGTTGTGGCGGTGGCATCTGAAGCGGCAGAGATGGCGGAAAATGCGGTGGCGGAGGATTTTTCGCAAATGGTGCAACAGACCGCCGACGCCATCAAGGACTATGAAGCCGCAATCGGTGAGCTGGTGCAAGCCGAGGTGGAGGCTAGCGAGGGCGGTTTGGCTGAAGGTGATGGGATCGCAGTGGTCGGTGAGTTAGGAGGGGGAAATGAGACAGTGGTAAGCGATGCTCTGATGTCGGAAAGTGGAGCAGCGGTGGTCGATGTGCTGGGTGGGGAAAGTGAGACAGCGATAGGCGGCGGTGTGCTGGGAGTGGGAAATGAAACAGAGGTCAGCGATGATTTGATGGCGGAAAGTGAGACAGTGGTAGGCGCTAATCTGGGGCTCGGAAATGAGACCGCGGTCAGCGATACTCTGATGGCGGAAAGTCAAACAGCGTTAGTCGCTGAGCTGGAGACGGGAAAATCGCAAGTCAAAAACGAAAACTCCTCCGCAAGTGAACCGGTAGCTGAAAGTGAAACGACGGTGGCAAACAAGGATTTATTAGCCGAGGCTGAAGGGGTGGTGGCCTCTGCATCTGAAAAAAAGACGGAGACAAAAGGCAAACGAAAATCGGAAATGGCTAGGGAAACTGGTAGGAAAGCTGTTGTTTTGGCGAAAGCGGAGGGACGACAGGATTCAGAGACAACAAAAGGCGCCAATGACATAAACATCCAACCAACTGTTGGTCTGACTGACGAGAGTAAAGGACGTAGGCAAAGCCAAACGCAGTCAATCAATTCAGATATCGGGGAAACCAATCGTGGTGTTGACCGGCGGGTGTCTGTTGATGCTGCTAAAATCACACGTGAGCCAGTTGAAGCAGAGCCGTTGGTGTTGCAAAAAACTGCTAGTTTTCGATTGTGGCAACAGCTGTGGGCGGGGCCAAATGTGGCGACCCAAGCGGAGCTGACCCGACTGTTGCGCAGCTACGGCGATCCGTTGTTGGCGGCGGTGCTGAAAATTGCCAGTGCCCAACAGATCACCAGCGCCTGCAGTCTGCCCTTTGTGAAGGGGTATTTGAAGCGTTGGCAGCAGGCGGGGGTGACTGATGTAGCGGCAGCCCGGGCCTATGAGCGGCAGTGTTTGCAAAAAAATGAGGAAAAACGACAACAGCTAGCTCAAGCCCAACAGCAAGCAGCCGAGGTGGTGAAAAAGCGTCGTGATAGCGGGAAGAAAAATGCTACTGCCATAAAGGAAAAACGTGGCAATGGGTCCGCTTCTCGCCGAACTTCTGCTGGCGGAAAAGCTGCTGCAAACTATGGTCGAGATGGGCGGCCTTATCGGCGGCAGCCGGTGGAAGACTGGAGTGCGTACCCCGATGGCCGGGTGGATCGCCAGTATTGGCTGAAAATGCTGAAAAAGATGCAGCAACTGACGCCGGTAGTGCCGCAACCCTCGGATTATTACCAACTGACGGAGGCGGAGTTGGCATGGATTCATGATGAGACGCAAGGAGAAGAGGCGGCGGTGTACCGCCAGGCGGCAGGGGTATGGGAGTAAAGGTGAGGGGGATTGGGGTGTGTTTGGCGTTTTTGGGGTTGCGTAATAACTATTACTCAACCCCCACCCACGGAAAATCAACAACGCCCAAACTGGTACGTTTTGTAAGCGTAACCAATTTGTTTGCTACGCTGTGCCTCTATTGATAACAGAAATGGGGACGATAAATGAAAAACGATGAAATGGAAGAGTTATTTAAAGAGTATCACGAGCTATTGTACCGAGTGTTGCGTCGGGGCGGGATTTTTCCAACCCATAGTTATTTTGAAGATTATTGGCAAGAGCTGTCGCTGGCCTTGTTTCAGTTGATGAAAAAGGCGCCGGATCGGATTAGCTTTTTGGCAGATTACAATGAAAGTTGGTTGTTTAGCCATTTGTTGTGGCGCTTAGCCGATGTTCGGCGCTACCAGAAACGCCACGTCAAAGAGGAGCTATTAGATGTGCCGGTAGAAGAGTTATTGCAAACGACACCGGTGGCAAAGCTTGGTGCCGCCGAGGCGCTGGAGCGAGATGCGCTTTTGCTGGGTTTTTGGGACTCTTTGAAACCTAAACAGCAGCGACAATTGGAAGCATTGTGGCAGGAAAAATGCCAAAAACAGTCGGTGAGCCCAGCCTTACTTAGTTATTACCGAATTCGCTTACGACAGATTTTCAAAAAGTTTTGCGAAAACTTTTGATATGGCGACTGTTATTTTCGTTGTATATATAGAGGCCTAAAAAAACGAACTTCAAGCTTTTGCCAACGGTGCACCGGCGGCTAAAAAATGAAGTTCATCGGTTCTAGCTTGTGGGAACCGCCGGCAGTCAGCACACCTGAAACATCAGGTAGGGGGATGATCATCGCGGTGTTACTATGTGGGACACGGCTGTCAAAACTAACGCAAGCACCAAACACGGGAGAGTCGGGGACTTTCTCAATCAAACATTTATGGAGGGAAACGTTATGAAAACACATTTGGAAACTGGCTTAGGAATTATGATTCAAGAACCGGATCAAAAAAATCTGACGAAACAATTATTGAACTACTGTATCAAAGACCCTGCTGAAGCCAAGGTCGTCAGCCTGATTGATATCTGGGCGCCTTTGATGCCTGAAGACAGCGATGTCATGAGTGTAGTGGAAACTACCAAAACGGAATACGTCAAATAACAACTGGCAATTTTTAGCTAGCTGTCATGGGAAACCAAGCAAAACTGACAGGCTGCTAGTAAAAACTTCATAAACCGTGGTTCAACCATTTTAGAAGTTATCTAGCACCTGTTATTTTCAGGGAAAAGCACTTTATTAAAACGAAAATGGAGGAAAACAAGATGAAAAAACTACGAATGACTTTTCTAAACAGCGAAGGCAAGAAACACAACCTCGAACCGCGAATCGCTGCTACCAATTTGGACGAAACCACCGTGCGGACAGCGATGGAAGGGTTGCGGGATCTGGAACTCTTTGAAAAAGACGACGTAAAACTCTACGTGGAAGTTCAAGGAGCCAAATATATCGAAACCATCGAAACACCGTTGTTTGAGGATTAATAATCACCGACGGAAGCCATGATGGAAAAGGGAGTGGGCAGATGACTGCAAAGAGACAACAGCCACAAGGGCAAATTGAGAAACTCGCCGAAAGTAAGGCACGAGGAGCACAAAAAATGGCAGCCATGCGGGATGCATTAGATGAAGCCATTACTCTTCAAAAAGCTAGGCATGCCAATCCAAAAAGGCACCAATGCTTGGGAAACTATCGCTGGTACCGACGTTGGTTGTGGTTTCTCACGATGCAAGAAGTTCGTTTCAATCTCTGGTGGGCAAACCTGTGGGACTATTTCCGGAGTTTCGGGAATCCCTGGCGAGAGGCTGGGTTTCGGGTTTGGCGGCCGGTGGCTAAAATGATTGGTGGGCCTTACCTACATTTGTTTGGTTGGTGGCCCCGCCGCTGGTCTACAATTGACTGGCTGTTTGTGGCCCTCCTGTTGGCGATGTGGATCAGCTGGTTTGCCTGGCTGGGGTATCTGTGGCTGGTCATCTGCTAGCTGTAAAGTTATAAAAACGCTGATGAAAATCGTGTAACAACAAAAGAAAATCCGTAAGAATAGCGCAACACCCCTGAGTCAGATGAAGTGGCTCAGGGGTGTTTTGCGTGAATTATTCATCAGCATTGTCAAACTCAATGGATTTATCCGCCATCACTTTACGAAATATGTTTGGTTGGCTGCCATAAATACTTTTAAATAAGGTACTGAAGGAACGAACATTTGGAAAACCATTGTTTAGGGCAATTTGCTTTAAGGGCAGGTCGGTTTGCATAATATCGTAATAGGCATGGGTCAGCCGAACGTTGGCTAAGTAGTTAGAGAAGGATTGCTTGGTATGTTTCTTGAAAAACTTGGAAAAATAGGTTGGGGAATAGGAGAACTTTTCTGCGATGTTTTCCAAAGTTAAGTTATGAGCGTAGTTTTGTTCGATGTAGCTGGTGATTTCTGAAAGGACGATGATATATTTTTGCGAAGTAACCGTACTTTGATATTTGATTCCTTTGAGGCGAAATTTTGCGAGTAGTAAAAAGATGATTTCATTCATGCAAGAATTTGCCTTAAAAACTAACGGAGTGGAAAGATTTTGATGAGAAATGTTGTGCAATAGTTCAATGTTTTTGATGATTTCCAGCATTTCTAACTGGTTATCCTTTGATAAATCGGTATCAAAAATGAAGGTTTTGATGACATGGCGATAGTCACCAAAGGCATCAAGATGGAGGTTTACCGCGATTGCGAAGGCATTTTGTTCGATTTTTATGGAATGAAACTGGGCAGAATTAATGAATAATAGCATCCCTGTTTTTAAGAGATGTTTTTTTGAGTTTATTTTTATTTCGAGAGATCCATGTTGGCAATAGATTAGCTCGATGGAATTGTGCCAGTGGGATTGGATAAAGACAGTCTCTGAGTCGGTGTTAGCTAAGGTTTTAGTTGAAAACAACTGATTCGAAGCGAAGTCCACCGGCATGTATTTATAATCCATTTTTGCACCTCGTTTTAACGATATTTTATCTATTTGACAAATTATAGCATAAATTAGAACAAAATAAATGCTGTGAAAAACGGTTTCAACTGATATTCTACACCTACAAATAAATTGGAGGAATCAAACATGGATATTAAATTAGCTAGAATTGATAATCGGTTGTTGCATGGAGTCGTGGCTTCTCAATGGGCGCCAGTTTCCCAATGTGACCGAGTGATGGTGATTGACGATGTGGTGGCCAACGATCCTGCCAAAAAAGATGCAATGCGCATCTCGAAACCTGCTGGCAAGGCCTTGTCGATTATTTCAACCGAAACAGCGGTGACAAACTTCAAAAGTGGCCGTTATGAAGGCAAAAATATTTTGCTAATTGTCAAGAAACCAGCAGTGTTGAAAGTGTTGAAAGACAATGGTATTTCAATCGAAAAAATCAACCTTGGTGGTTCAGCTTTCTTGCCTGACGAAACGATTGAGATTACCAAACGGGTCTTCGTGAGTGAAGCTGATTTGGCAATCTATCACGAATTCCAAGAAGCTGGGACAGTCGTATCAGCACAATACACACCATCTGATAATGAACAGCTTTTAACGAAGTAACACCTTTGTTTCAAAGAATAGCAAAAGATTTCAACACAATACGCTTATTGGAGGAGGAAAAATATGTTAGAACCATATCAAATTATTATCGTTTGCGTCATTGCTTTTTTTACCATTTTTGATGAATTTGGTCCGCAAATTGGGCTGAATTATCCCGCAATTATTGGTCCCATCACTGGTTTACTGCTAGGGGATATTACAACGGGGTGTGTTGTCGGCGGGACGTTGCAACTGATGTCTCTCGGGGTAGCAGCTGTCGGTGGTTCCTCAATCCCTAAATATGGTTGGGCGACCATCATCGGAACTGGTGTCATGGTGGGAACGGGTCGTGGTTTGGAAGCAGGCTTAGCGATTGCGGTACCTGTCGGGATGTTAGCTGTACAATTGGATATTCT
The DNA here is from genome assembly GCF_049384045.1 of Enterococcus diestrammenae. Taxonomy (NCBI): domain Bacteria; kingdom Bacillati; phylum Bacillota; class Bacilli; order Lactobacillales; family Enterococcaceae; genus Enterococcus; species Enterococcus diestrammenae. The sequence continues at coordinate 121,333 of NZ_JBMRGR010000003.1, read as the reverse complement.
TTTCCGCTTGGCAAATGGGGTTGTTGTTCGACGTTCCTTGAAAGCGGTTGAGGAGCATGATTTCAAAAAAGCCAACAAGCTTTTGTTGCTCGGTCCAGTGTTGTATGGGATTGAAGCGGCTGGAACGGTCTTGATTGCCGTTACTTTGGGATCGACTTTCATCAATCAAATTTTGGATGCTACTCCTGCTTGGGTGACAAATGGCTTGACTCTATCCGGTGCTTTGTTGCCAGTTGTTGGGTTTTCAATGTTATTGAAATTTATGCCAGTGGGTAAACATATCAACTATGTGTTGTTTGGCTTCGTGATGGCGGCTTACTTGAAGATTCCGATTATGGGGATTGCGATTGTCGGCTTTGGCATGGCCTTTATGTTCTATAAAAATTCACAAAAGCATGAGGTTCGAGCAGTTGCAGCAACTGATGCGACCGGTGTGATTGGAGATGACGAAGATGAGTAAATTAACCAAAAAAGATATTCGTCAAGTAGCCTTGAGATGGCAGTTGATGAACTGTAATACTTTGAACTTTGAAAATCTGCAAGCTGGATCCTTCGCCTTTAGTGTGGCACCGGCTTTACGGAAAATCTACGAGGATGATGACCAATACGAAGCAGCTTTAGCTAGTCATTACTTGTATTACAACTGTAATCCCTGGGCGGGGAACTTGATTATCGGAGCCACTTTGGCACTGGAAGAAAATCAAGGAAATCAAGCCCGGGAAACGGTCAAAGATATGAAAACCAGTTTGATGGGACCATTGTCTGGTGTTGGGGATACGATTGCTTGGGTCTTGTTACCGACTATTTTTGGATCAATTGCTGGATATACAGCAAAAGACGGCAATCCCTCCATGTCCTTTTTGTGGCTAGCAGTCTATATTATTTGGTTCTTCTTACGCTTGAAGATTGTCGATTTTGGCTACCAAAAAGGCACGGAAATCATCGGTAAATTGGGCAGTCAACTGTCTGCGGTGACCGAATCTGCTTCGGTTTTGGGGCTGGTGGTAGTAGGTGCCTTGATTTCTAGCGTGGTAAAAGTCGAAACCCCTCTTTCTTTTAAAACTGGCGAGGTGGTTCAAAAAATTCAACCGTTGCTAGATGGCGTATTACCTAGTATGATCCCTGTCCTGTTAACATTTATGAGTTACCGTTTATTAACCAAGAAAAACTTTAGCATGACCAAATTAATCTTGCTGTTTATTGCAATTGCAATGGTTACCGCATTCTTTGGCTTGCTAAAAGCTGCATAGGAGAAAAAGATGAGAAGAGTATTGATAGTTTCCCATAGTAATTTGGCAAAAGGTGCCATGGATACCTTGAATTTTATTACTGCCGATTCGTTAGCGGTGGATTATATTGCCGCCTATACTGAAACGACGGAAAATTTAGAAGAAGTTGTTGCTAGTTATTTTGCCACCCATGGAGAAAACGAAATCCTGATTTTTTCGGATATGAAAAATGGTAGTGTCAATCAAAAATTGATGCCTTATATGACTGAAAAGCACCATTTGATTACCGGATTTAACTTACCTTTAGTCTTGGCTTTGGCCTTGTATCCGCAAGAACAATCCCTGACCTCAGATATGATTAAAACCGCAATTGCTGAGGCGCAACAGGAAATGATTTATATGAATGAGTTAACCGTGGAGGAGGATGAGGAGGATGAATAAGCCAAATAAAGTCCAAATCCAATCCTTAGAAAAAGTTGTTCTACCTGTTGAAAACAGCGCAGAAACGGATCTTTTCGGAGCGGATATTAGTAGTCAGCCGGGGATGAAAAAAAGAAGCTATACCATCGATGTCAATAGTCGGTTTGGTTTTCAAAAAGTCCGCGGCATTGGTGGAACTTTTAGCGAGCAGATGGCTGATTGTTATCAAGTGATGAGTGATGATAATAAAAAACAATTGATGCAGCTACTATTTGATAACCGCTTTAACTTTTGTCGTACTCCGATTGGTGCTGATGATTTTGCTTTGGAGTGGTACAGTTATAACGAAACAAAAGATGATTTTGTAATGGCCAATTTTTCGATTGAACGGGACTTGCAGTATATTATTCCTGTCATTCATGATGCGCAACAAGTGGCTGGTGATTTGGCTGTTCATGCCTCTCCGTGGTCACCGCCATCTTGGATGAAGGACAATCAAGCTTATGCTAGTGGCGCTATTCTTGATCAGGATGATATTTTTGCAGCTTATGCAAAATACTTGCGCCTGTTTGTGGAAAGCTATCGCGAACAAAATATCTCGGTGGAACGGTTGATTGTTCAAAATGAACCTGATGTCAATACAATCTATCCAAGTTGTCACTTTTTACCAAAAGCGATGGCTCGTTTTATTACAGACTTTTTGGCACCAGAGTTCGCAAACAGTTCTTTGAAACCAGAATTGTTTGCCGGTTCTTTCCGTTGCATTCGCTCAAATGTGGCGATTAATTTTCTGACAGAAAATGAGCAGCTAGTTGATAGTATCGATGGGATTGCCATGCAGTATACCGCTTCTCAGCCTTTAGTGGACATTCGCTATCGTTATGGTGATGAGCTAAAATTGATGCATACTGAAAGTAACTGCTTCAATGGCGACAATAGCTGGGAGGAAGCGCGTTATCTTTACGAGAACATCATTGATATGTTCAATGGTGGGATGGATAACTATAGCTACTGGAACATGGTGCTGGATCAAGAGGGGACAAGTACATGGGGTTGGAAACAAAACTCCATGATTACTTATGACAAAGATACTGACAAGTTAACTTTGAATCCTGATTTTTACATCATGGACCTCTTTGCTAAATTTGTGAAAACAGGCTATCAACGGGTTTCTTATCATAGTCTGAAGAACAAAGGTATCTCATTTGTGGATGAGGAAGGCAATGTGATTGTGATCGTTGCGAACTTCAGTGATGAAAATGAAGAACGAGGGCTCAACGTGGACGGTCAATTGTTTGAAATCATCTTAGATCCTCACACGATTGAAGTCTTCAAAATCAGCTAATAATTAAATAAAAGAAAAAATGGCCAATGCCAGATAAGTTACCTAGTAAAATGGGTAGTTAGCTGGTGTTGGCTTTTTGTTGTGAATGCCAAAACTTCTTGCCAGATTTACACACTATCCCACTCCCCACCAAAAACCACCTAATAATGAAAGCGCTTTAAGGAGTTCGTTAGATTGTTCTTGTTATCAATCATTAGTTGGAAGCTTTTCGTTCCATCGCTCTTGCAAGTTCCCCTTTCCCAGTTGCCATTTCGCCGGCTTTCCCGTATCCTTGAGACAAGGAATCATTCAATGAACGCCTGATTTCTGAGGAGTTTCGGGAGTTTTTGGCGTAAAGGATAGAAGCGAGGATTGGCAGATGAAAAAAATCAAAGTGATGACGGTTTTCGGAACGCGACCGGAAGCCATCAAGATGGCGCCCTTGGTGAAGGCTTTGGAAGCGACTGAGTGGTGTGAGACCCAAGTGGCGGTGACCGGGCAGCATCGGGAAATGCTGGATCAGGTGCTGGAGGTATTTGCGATTAAGCCGGCTTATGATTTGGCGATTATGAAGGCGGGACAGACGATCGAGGAGATTACCACCCGCATCTTGAGCAAGTTTGGAGCGGTTTTGGAAGAGGCGCAGCCGGATTTGGTCTTGGTACATGGCGATACCACGACGGCGTTTGCGGCGGGCTTGTCGGCGTTTTACCGGCAGATTCCGGTGGGGCATGTGGAGGCCGGCTTGCGGACGTGGGATTTGGCACAGCCTTTTCCCGAGGAGGCCAATCGCCAGCTGATCGATGTCTTTGCCCAGCTGTATTTTGCCCCTACCCAGCAGAGTCGGGATAATTTGTTGAAAGAAGGCAAAAAGGCAGCGGGGATTTTTGTGACGGGCAATACCGCCATCGATGCCATGGGCTACACGGTGGCTGCTCGGCCCCAGTTGACGGCGGCGGCTTGGGCTCCTGGACGCAAAGTGGCAGGAGCGCCGAAGATTTTGGTGACGATGCATCGCCGGGAAAACCTTGGAGAACCGATGGCGCAGGTCTTCCGGGCTTTGCGCCAAGTGTTAGCCGAACAGCCCGAGGCACGGGTCGTCTTTCCAATGCACAAAAATCCAGCCGTGCGAAAACTCGCCCAAGAGATTCTAGGGGACTTGGACCAGGTGGAGCTGATCGAACCTTTGGATGTGGTGGCTTTCCAAAACTTGATGGCGGAGTGCCAGTTGGTATTGACGGACTCCGGTGGTCTCCAAGAAGAGGCCCCTGGGCTAGGGGTGCCGGTGTTGGTGCTGCGGGAAACCACCGAGCGGCCGGAAGGGGTACAAGCCGGCACGGTACGGCTAGTGGGTACCGAGGAAACGGCGGTCTACCAAGCGGTGACGGCGATGCTCACCGATGAGGCGGCTTACCACAAGATGGCCCATGCTGCCAATCCATATGGTGACGGGACTGCCAGCCAGCGGATCGTGGCGGCGATTGCCTATCATTTCGGCTTGGTGTCAACTCGGCCGGCGGATTTTACATTTTAAATAAAAAAAGGGGTATTCGGATTTTATGGTGGAAAAGGGCTTATAAATCACCCTTCTCCAAATTCTTAATAAGTGTGGAAAAATCGACACCAAAGTTGTCTGTAATGTCGTGATCATTCACTTCATACCAATTGAAAGTATCGTATAACATAGCTTTATTGAAAGCACTTGAATTAAATCGTGGCTTACGCTTTTTATGGAGCTTCTCATTGAAAAGGATTTTGGCTCGTAAGGCATCAAACGAGTAACCTCTACCCGTTCGCTCTACCTGCCTAATAATGCTGTTAATTGACTCCGTATAAGCGTTAGTGAGCCTTTTATCAAAGTAGTTGAATATTTCGATATGCCAGTTGTCTACGGCTCTCACGAGGTCTTTATATGCATCTTTAGAGTTACTGGACATACAACGGTGTCTCCACTGACTATAACGAAGACGACCTTCATCTGAATCAGGAGTATCCCATATCCAGTAAAACTCTTCTTTGAGTTCATAGGCTTCTTTTAAGGCAGGAAGATTACCTAACCAAGTCTCTAAGAGGAATGATTTACGTTCATTTAGATCGTGTTTACGCTTTAGAAGGATAAACCTTTCACGCATAAGGGTACGTCTTTCTTTTTGGCTCATATGAGCTTTCAAAGACTTTCTGACGTTATCTAAGGCTTGATTAGCCATTCTAACTACATGAAACTTATCTACGACCACTTTAGCGTGTGGAAGGATAGTGTTCACTGCGTCTTTGTAGGGCTTCCACATATCCATTGTGACGTACTCAATATAAGTCCTGTCACTGATTTCTGAAAGACGTTGGATGACTGTTTCCTTGTTACGGTTAGGCTTGATGTCATAAATAGTCCTGCGTTCAATATTAGTCAATACAAGCCGAGGTCTACGGATAATATGTATCTCGTCTATCCCAAGCCACTTAGGAGTTTCAAACTGGTATTCACGTTCTTTGAGTGCCACATAGTCCTTAAAAACGTTCCTAATAGTTTTCTCGTCAACACCAACGCTTTCTGCGACTTCTACAAAGGTCTTAGACATGGATTGCTCTTGAATGGACTTTAAAAGCCTTTTGGTCATACTACGCTTTTCATCTACAGATATTAGGCGTTCCCAGAAGGTAGATCCGCATTCACGACACTTGTATCGTCTACGGTTCAATTGTAAGCCCACTCGCTTTAAACGAATGGGCAAATCCATAATTAGTTGATTTCTTGAACTGTGTTTGTACAACTTGTCAAAACCACATTCAGGACAACGTTCAGGTGGTCCGACTGCTTCAACTTTAAACATCATATCGGTTTCATTTTCTTGTGGTGGTTCTATTGTTTTAATGTCTGGTAGGGATAATAAGTCTGACATATTGTTCATCCTTTATTACTCTGCTGTGTTAAGGTATCAATTATAGATTTGATGTCGAAATCATCAGTGTTAAATTATTTTTGTGACCACAAATGCACTTAGAAAATCCCTTAAAGCATTTATATAATGGGTGATCGCAAAATAGTGTATGAAATCTTTTGTAGACTTTGCTAAACTACTGCACACCTTTAGTACAGTATTAGCTGGTTCACTTGAATAGGGAGTTGTAAAAAAGTTCCCTTAGCCTGCACAACAAGATAATTTCGAAACATCTTTATCGAACGTAAGTGCAGCTAATTTTAGCCCTTCAGCCATTGTTAGATATGGAGCCATCGTTTCTCTCAGATCTCCAACAGTTAAACCGAATTTCACAGCTAATGTTGCTGCATAAATTACGTCTCCTGCGTTTTCTGCCACTACATGCGCCCCTAACACTTTCAATGTTTTCGCGTCTGCCACTAATTTGAAAACACCTGTTGTTTCCCGATTAACGAGCGCTCTTGGAACAGCATCCAACGGCAATACCGATGTTTTCACTTCATATCCTTTTTCTTTTGCCTGTTGCTCCGTTAAACCAACCGTTGCAATCGATGGAGAAGTAAACGTAACGCCTGGAACCACTTCTAAATTGACCTTTTGATTTAGTCCTCCGATTGCATTACGAGCAGCAAGTCCACCTTCATAAGCAGCTACATAAACAAATTGGGGACCGAGAGTGACATCTCCAGCTGAATAAATTCGGGAATTGGTCGTTTTAAGATAATCATCAATGACAATTTCACCACGGGAACCAACTTCAACGCCTGCTGCATGTAAGTTTAATGATTCTGTATTTGGTTTTCTTCCAGTGGCAATTAGCAATTGTTCTGCTTCAATAATTCGCTTTTTACCATTTATCTCAACATGAACTTTTTTAATGTCTCCATCTTGCTCAACTCGTTCATAGGTTGCACCTGTTACTAAATTAATTCCCTGTTCTGTTAAGGCCTTAGTAATGGCTTCTGAAATTTCAGGATCGTATTCTTTTAATAGACGCTCGCTTCTTTGAATCAAAGTGACTTCTGACCCGAGGTTATGAAATAGTTGTCCTAATTCCATGCCGATATATCCTGAACCAATTACGGTAAGACGATTTGGAACCTTCTTTAATTCCAATAAGCTAGTGCTTGTTAAATAATCTACTTCATCTAATCCGGGAATATTAGGTGCAGTTGAAGAAGCACCTGTAGCTATTAAAAATCTTTTGGCTGTGATTTGATTGCCATTTACTTCAACTGTATTTTCATTTACGAATTTTGCTTCACCTTTTATTAATTCAAAACCATAATCATCAATTAAATTCACATATTTTTCATTTCGCATCTCGGTTACTAAATCATTCTTTTGTTTTACTAATGGCGCTAAATCAACATTTGAAGCCGAAGTGTGTAATCCCACAAATGGATTATTTTTTGCTAGATGATTGATTTCCCCTGCTCTTAATAAGGTCTTAGAAGGAACGCATCCGACATTAACGCAAGTTCCACCCACCGTTCCACGCTCAATCATAGCCACTTTTGCGTTCAAAGTAACGGCTTCAATGGCAGATGAAAAGGCAGCTCCACCAGAACCGATGATGATGTAATCATAATCATAGTTACCTTCATCATTTAAACTTACATCTGTCCTTTTTTCCGATTGCACTTGTATTTCTTCTGCTTCGCCCGGGTGATAGTTTGCGTCAGCAATCGCCTTTATTGCACTTTCAACCTCAATATCATCGGGCAGTTCAAATACTGCTTCACCACGACGATAACTAGACTCAATATTTTTAGCACCTATCTTTTCAAGTGCTGATTCTACGTGTTTTTCACAACCCGTACAAGTCATTCCTGAAATGTTTACCTTAAATTTATTCATAAAAAAGCTCCTTTCGTTAATTAATCTCTCATGTTAATGTTTCTATTATTGGACACGAATGTAATTGCTTTTCATCTGGACATCGTTGTTTTAAGTCGTCTAACATAGTTTCAATTCGTTTTAAATCCTCTATTTGTTTTTGCACTTCCTTTTGTTTTTTAGAAACAAATTCGAACATATCTTGACAACGAACTTCATCTTTATCTACAACACCAAGTAATTTATAAATCTCGCTTAAAGAAAAACCAAGTTCCTGTATTCGTTTAATAAACCCAACACGCTTAACGTCATCATATGAATATATCCGATAACCAGCTTCCGTTCGGTGAGGTTCTTGTAATAAATTTTTTCGCTCGTAATATCTGATCGTTTCTTTATTAACTCCACATTTATCTGCAAACTCACTAATGCGATAAATCATCTTATTTCACCCCATGAATATTATAAACCGTGTACCATAGTACACGTTCAAGTAAATTGGACTATTTTATTTTTTTTCCAAAGTATCACTCGTATGTGATTGATACTTTTATATAATACTATTGATTATCCTAACATCCCACCAGAAAATCCGATTTAAACACCAGTTGTTTTTAAACTATTAAGAAAGTAATTCCACTATATATTCCGAAGACCCAAAAAAAGGAAGACTTCCGAAGCTTATTAATAAGCTGGGAAGTCTTCCTTTTTTGTATTTTGCCTAGCAATTGCTTAATTAGCTAGGTCGGTTTGTTATTTTGGCTCCTGGGTTTCAGCGGGTTCGGCAGCTAGGAGGTCACCAGGCTGGCAATCCAAGACTTCGCAGAGGCTGGCTAGCGTCGAAAAGCGCACGGCTTTGGCTTTCCCGTTTTTTAAGATGGAGAGGTTGCTCATGGTGACGCCGACTTTATCCGCCAGTTCTGTCAGGCTCATCTTGCGCTTAGCTAGCATCACATCAAGGTTGACAACGATTTTCATCGGGGACTCCTTTCTGCCTCAGATGGTGAGGTCTTGTTCATTTTTTAGGGAAATAGCGTTTTTAAATAACTCCTCGACGATCAAGGAGAAAAGGTAGGCCGCAAAAGGGAGCAAAATCAGTCCCATTCCCACTAAGATCAGTCCGGGGGCGTCATCAAGGTCTGCCGCCTGGGCCACAAAGGGCAGGATACCACAAAAGCTGATGGCCGCTGCTAAAATCCGGTGTTTGACTTTGGCGACTAAGACCAGTGTTCTCTCAGAAAAAGAGTTATTTTTAGCAATCAAGTCCACGATTTGGTACAGGTAAACTAACGTCCATAGACCAAAAAAGGCCGTCAAGCCCACAGCGGCAAAGAAGAGCCAAGCGATAGCCGACATGCCGGTGGTGCCTTCTGTGATTAAGCTCATGGTGAAAATCGTAGCCAAGACCAAGAGAAAAGCCCCTAAACCAACCAAAGCTAGTTTCAGTAAGCGTGTTTTGAGTTTCATAAAGGTCACCTCAATCCGTTTGATGAGTTGAGATTACCACGATGCTTTATGTAAATCAATAAAAATATATTGATAAACGATAAAAGTATGACGTTTATCGAGAGTGGTCAGAGGAATCAAGGTCAAGTGGGTGGTGAAGTTTTTGTTTTTTAACTGTGGGAAGGGGATTTTTAAAAATAAAAAAATCCTGCTGGTTGGTTAGGCCAGCAGGATTAAAGTGATGTGTGAAGGAAATAACTCCCTGACACGTTGTTGTGAGAATCTTCCCCAAAATTCTCTTCACCGTTATTATAGCGTAAAAAGCCCGATATGTTAAAGAAAACGCACAGCCCTTGGGATTCCTGGCTTTTCAGATAACCAACCTTATCTATCGACATTAAAAAAAGCCTCTTGCCGTCAAGATGAGAGAAGCTTAGAAAATGATGAATAAGACGGACTTTGAAAAAAAGGCGTCTGCTGCCGGTGGAAAGTGCTAAAATGTAAGGGGATCCAAAACAAATCACTTGAGAAACTTTGTAGATAACGGAGGTAAATCATGAAAATAACAGTGTTGTATTATACGAAAACCGGTCACACCAAAGAGATGGCCGAAATCGTGGCGGCGGGGGCTCGCCAAGTAGCAGGGGTGGAAGCGGCGGTATTTCCCATGGAAGCGCCAGATGTCCAGTGGTTGACGGCTAGCGACTGCGTCTTATTGGGAACACCGACATATATGGCAGACTTGGCTGGTGTGGTGAAATGTTGGTTGGAAACCGCTGGCCACAAGTATCCATTAGCCGGAAAACTGGGAGGAGCCTTTGCCACTGCTCACTTTTCCCATGGCGGTGGCGATATCGCCATCCAATCGATTTTGCACCATTTGTTGGTGGCGGGGATGGTGGTGTACTCTGGCGGTGATTCGTTAGGACAACCAGTCATCCATCTCGGACCGGTGGCGTTGTCGGAGGATTTGGAGCAATACCAATCCCTTTTTGCCACTTATGGACAGCGCATGGCAGAAAAAGCCGTCGCGTTATTTGGTGAATCATAACAAGAGAATCATCGTCAAATAAAATGAGAGCTATTTTCTAATTCGGGAATGAGCCACTTGGTCAGTTCAAAGCTAAAAGTGTCGCTTCTGCCGGGCTAGAAAATAGCTTTTTTTGTTATTAAAAAACGTTTGTTTCCAATATTTTATTGTTTTATATTAGAAAAGAAATGTTATAATTAAAAAGTGGTAGACCAATGATGATAAAAGTGTGGGGTGAAAAAATATGGAAAGTGTTTTGACGAAAATTTTTGGCAGTCCGGCCTATGCACAAGCGTTACTAGAACATAAATTTGTGTTATTTGTAATGTGTTTAGTTATTGCGGGGAGTAGTTATTTATTGGCCCGGGGGATCAAGCAAGTCCGGCAAGATGCCTTGGTGGGGACGATTTGCCTTTCAGGGGCGGCCATCATGTTGATCGGTACCTTTTTCGCCGCGATTTTCTTGGCGGTTTATGGCGTGTCATTGCCGTAAAAATACATAAAAAAACTGCGAGAAGACCGGTGGGGGCTGGGTTTCTCGCAGTTTTTTAGATGAATCATTTATTGAATAAAATACTATGAAAGAGTTTCAAGTTTTTTAATACCAGCCCTATTTTTAAGAAATGTAGTCATTTGGGTTTGTGCCATTTTATTTAAACGCGCTGTTCTCTCAGATTCAGGTATCTTGTCTCGAATCAATTCAGCATTCATACTTTCAAGATTTGTTAGTACTAAAAGTTGCTCAGTTGAAGCATAATCACGTATATTCCCGGTTTTTTTTAGATTTTTATCACGCCATTCTTTAGCAGTGATTCCGAACAAAGCAACATTAATTCGATCTGCCTCAGTTGCATATTTAAAACCGGATTGTTTTTGTGTTAGGGTTGGGGGAATTAAGTGGTCTTTGATTGCGTCTGTGTGTACCTTATAGTTTAGTTTTGCTAAAGTTCGGTTGAGATTCCATTCGACACTTAAGCGATTGTTATCGGCTGCTTTTAACGTTTGATAATCTTTAATTAAGTAAAGTTTGAATTCAGGTGATACCCAAGATGCGAATTCGAAAGCAATGTCCGAGTGAGCAAAAGTACCACCGTATCTACCAGCCTGGGAAGTTATGCCAACAGCATTGGTTCCCTCAATCCATTTTTTTGGTGTTAGAACAAAAGAATTTAAACCTGCTTCATGTTTCAAAGATTCGAAATAATTAAGATTGAAATTTGGGTTATTCATTTGTTCCCAAAGTCCGAGAAATTCAATAGTGTTTCTATTTCGTAGCCAGTTTCGAATAACATCATTTGCTTCTGAAGAATTCTTATACTTTGCAATATCAGTTAAACTGATAAAATCGAAAGGTTCTCCGTTATTATAGATTCCTACTGGTAAGCCTTTAGGATTTATTGTTTCTCTTGGTGGCATAGTATTTCCCTTCTTTCAGTTTAAACCCGTCGAATTCGACGGGTTTAAAATACTTATCCACATCTCTGTGGAAAACTAGTTGTAGCTATTCTATACACCGAAATTTATAACATTTTTGCTGAAAACTGACTATCTTAATTCTGATTCCTTACACTTTTCGCTCAAACGGATCGCTGGAAATCCCTTGGGCCAAGACTCGTTTGGCGTATTCTTGGGCGGAAAAGAGGGAATGGTCCCGGTAGTTGCCACATTCTTTGGCAGAGACGGCGGGGACGAAATCCGTTGCCACCACGTGTTTTTCTAAAACAAGCTTCAAGGCGTCCCGTACTTCTTCGGTGGTATGATGGCCCCAAAGAATCAGGTAAAAGCCGGTGCGGCAACCCATCGGCGACAAATCGATGACGCCCGTCAGGTAATCCCGCAAGTTGACTGCCAACAGATGTTCCAAAGTGTGCAGCGCGCTGGTGGGCAAGGCCTCTTGATTGGGTTGCAACAAGCGCAAATCGTATTTTTCGATATGGGCGCCATCTTGGTCCTCGGCGCCGGCCAGACGGACATATGGAGCCAATACGTGATTGTGATCCAGTTCAAAACTTTCTACTTTTGCCATGGGAATCCTCCGTTTTTTCTAAGTCATTTTTGACAGTATACTACGAAACCCAAAAAGTTTGGAGTATCCGTTGCAAAACTTTCGAAAACCACAAAAATTGCGCCGACACGTTGTAAAACTTTCAACCCCTCATCCGAATCCCTCTGATCTAGGACCAAAGTCTGATTTTTAGGCAGTGGTCTTTTTTTACTTCACCTGTCGTAGTAAACATGGTATGATTACTTTGACAGATGGAGTACTTTTGTTTTTCCGTCAGGAGACAAACCACAAAGGAGGTGGCGGTGTGATTTCAAGTGATGGGATTCGTGGGTACAATGACGCGATTATTTTGACTTTATTGGCAGAAGGGGATTCTTATGGCTATGAGATTTCGCGGGAGATCAAGGGCCGCACCGACGAAGGCTATGTCATCAAGGAGACTACCTTGTATTCGGCTTTTACCCGGCTGGGGAAGCAGGGGTTCATCGAGGCTTATCCGGGCGAGGTGACTCATGGCAAAAAGCGTACCTATTATCGAATCACTGCCAGCGGTCGTCAGTATTTAGCCGCAAAAGTCAGTGAATGGCAGCTGACCAAACAAGTGGTGGATCGTTTTTTATCCACCGGGGCAACACCAAATCAACAAGTGGAAACATCGACGCCGGGGGTATCTTCCGGGGTGTAGATGGATAGTGGAAAGGGTTGAAGGATATGGATACCATCAAAAATTATTTAGAAACGTTATTTCTAACATTGCCAAAAACGCCCCAGACCCAACAGGCGAAAGCGGATTTGTTAGCGACGATGGAAGATCATTACCATGGATTGATTGAAGAAGGCAAGAGTGAAAACGAAGCCATCGGGGCGGTGATTTCCGAGTTTGGCTCCATCGATGAATTGCGAGAAGAGCTGGAGTTGGGGCAGGAAGAAGCAGAGGATGCCGGAGAGTCTGGTGCAGCCGGAGCGTTTGCCCAGTCCCAACAAGCGGAAAAAGAGGCTGCGGCGACAGAAGGAGCGTGGTCGAAGGCGGTTCCTGATCCTGAAGACTTCAACTGGCGGCAAGCGGGAAGCCGACGAGGCTATGGGTCAGCGGCAAGCTTGGCGGAGGTGGAGGAGTTTTGGCAGATGATTCGCCAATTTGCGCTGCGCATTGCTGGGGGAATTTTGCTCGGCGCTCTAGGATTTGCCGGGATGATCTTTTTCATGGCCTCCATGAGTGAAGGGATCGGGGCGACGATTTTCTTTATCGGGATCGCGGCGGCGGTGGCGTCGTTGATCCATGGGGGGATGCTCTTTAGCCGGGGGGCCAAACCACTTGCGGGGCGTCCGTATGATGAGGAAGTCCAGCTGGCAGCGGCTTACCATGTGGGAGCGTATCGCAAGAGTTTTAGCTTTTCATTGATTGGTGGGATTGCGGCTTTGGTTTTGTCTTTTGCACCGATTTTCCTTTTCTCCTATAGTTATCAGCCAGTATTTGGCGCAGCGTTATTTTTTGCTATCTTGGGCTTGGGCGCTTTTATGATTATCTACGGGTCGATCATTTACGCCTACTACCGCAAGTTTGCCAATGGGCAGGTGCTGGAGGCGGCTAAAGATGACTACCCACAACCCTCTGCAACAGAACGCCAACATCCATTGTTTACTGCCTTTACCATCGTTTATTGGCCGGCGGTAGTTCTCTTTTACTTCTTGTTATCCTTTGGCGCGCATGCTTGGGCGTGGAGCTGGACGGTCTTTATGATTGCCGGACCGGTTTACGCAGCGATCCAAACTTTGGTGCAGGCACGCGACGAACGGGGTTAGAGAATTTGTTATTGATTCGTGGACCGTTTCCTTTCTAGGAGACGGTCTTTTTGAGTATAACAACCCCCTGCCGACTAGGGGAACTTCGAGGAGGTTGTCAGAAGCTTGTTTTAAGTGGGTTTTACAAGAAGGAAGTATTGGAAAAATAAGAATTTGGTAATAAAAAACGCGCGATTGTGTGCCACAGCGACATTGTCAGGTGCTGTTGCCAGTTTTTCCTTGGCTTAAGGGCGTAAACTAGCGGAAATTCTCTCATTTTATCATCATGTCAGGTCTGCCTTAGTTTGCTAGGATAGAAAGTAGGAGGTGAAGGAAATGAAGGAACCGATATTCGATGAGCAGGCCTTGGTGACGGGCTCTTTTTTTCAGATTTACGAGGAGGAAGATTTTTCCTTGATGCAGCGGCGGTTTCAAAAAGAGTTGGTGGAAGGGCAGACCATCCAGCATCCATTGATTGATAAATCAGTGTTTTTGAATATGGTTTTTCATGAGAATTACTTTTCCCGGATTGAATTGACGGATTGTCTGTTTAGCGATTGTGATTTTTCTGGGTGTCATTTGGATCAAGGCTTGTTTCATCGGGTGGTGTTTCGCAATTGTAAATTCACCGGGACGGTTTTCAAAAAAGGCTATTTGAGCAATACCCAATTTGAGAATTGCAAAATCGATTTGGCGGATTTTGCCGATGTCAAATTCAAGATGGTGGCTTATCGGGAGTGCAATTTGGCAAATACGGACTTTTTTGAAAGCCAGATGACCAAAATTGCCTTTGCTCATTGTCAGCTAGACGAAGCCATTTTTACCGGGGCGGAGCTTAAGAGTCTCGACTTGAGCACCTGTTCGTTTAGCGATTTGGAGCTGGACCAGTGGCAGTTGAAAAAGTGTCAGGTGAATCTTCAGCAAGCAGCCTTTTTTGCACGAAAATTTCTGGGCCTCCAGATTAAATAGAAAAAAGGCTGCCACCTTGAGTCTCATCTGTCATCGCCATCAAAGTGGGGGCAAGATGCCAGGAAAAAAGCTTATTTTTCAGTCGAGGGGCTGGAAAATAAGCTTTTTTAAGTGTCAGCAACCAATAGGCATCTTCAGCGCCGGCTATTTCACCCGTTTGCGCCAACCGGTAGGAGAGTAGCCGGTTTTTTGGCGAAAGAGGTTGGAAAAATAGTGTTCGTCAGAAAAGCCGAGACGGTCGGCGATTTCTTGGACGCTGAGGAGGGTTTCTTTCAATAATAACTGGGCCAGCTGAATCTTTTTCGTCAAATAATACTCATAGGGGGTCTGATGGAACCAGCGTTTAAACTGGCGAGTCAGCTGGGAGGTGGAGAGATTGGCGGTGCGGGCGACAGCCGCCACGCTGACGTTTCCGGCTTGCAGGTGATTGTCCAGATAGACTTTGGCACGCCACAAATCTGCTGGCACCAGCTGATGGGACTGGGGCAGGGTTTCTGCTAGGCTGATCAGTAGTTCATGAAACAGTAAGCTGCAATGACGACTCCGCTGGGTGGGGGTCATGGGTGCTTGTTCGCAAAGAGCCAGCAGCTGGTTGAAAAGAGCAAAGCGGTCGGTTTGGGGGAAGTGGTAGTGCTGGTGTAAGTGATAGGCTTGCAACAACTGCTCCACGACAGTGCCGGCGACATTGATCCAGATTTTGTGCAGCGGTTGCCGGTGGTCGGAGCGGTACCAGTGGTCGTGACCAGCGGGTAATAAATAACAATCTCCCGTCTGAACTTGAAAGTGATAGTCATCGATGCGCACCTCACCTTTGCCAGCGATGACAAACTCGATGGTGGTCACGAGGGACTGCCAACGATCGACTTGGTAGTCGGCAAAAGGGAAGGTGATGCCGGCTAGTTCGACGCGAAACTGTTCCGGAGCGGCAAATTGTTCCGGTAAAAAGCTCAAGATGTATTCTTTCATATCTGCGTGTTTTCCTCACTTTGATGGCGTTATCTTGCATGGATTTTGCTGCTTTGGGTCGTATACTATACCTGTATTCGAAAAACGTCAATGGCCGGTGCTGTGTTGCGTAGTGTTCATTACGCCTCACCAAGCCTTACCAAGCCCCCACTGACAACCAATAACAACTAATGGAGGTCTCAATTATGACCGTATCTCACACTATCCCTCGTCCGGAACACCCACAACCGCAAATGGTGCGGGACAATTGGCGCAATCTGAATGGTCCCTGGCGCTTTGCCTTTGACTTTGTCAAAAGCGGCCAGAACCGCAAGTTTTATGAAGTGACTGCCACAACTCCCGGACCGGCACCAAAACCCTTGGCTACCGCGGAAAATATCTTTGAAAATCAGTTGACCGCGCCCAATCAAGATCCTTTTGACTATGAAATCATCGTGCCTTTCTGTCCCGAATCCAGCCTCAGCGGGATTGGCTACACGGACTTTATCCCGGCTTGTTGGTACCAACGGGAAATCGAAATCACAGCGGAAGAGTTGGCGCTAGATGAGGCAGGCCAGCGCCCAACGATGCGCCTGCATTTTGGGGCTGTCGATTATTTCTGTGAAGTCTATGTCAATGGCCAGTCGGTGGGGACCCACAAAGGCGGTTACGCGTCTTTTGCCTTTGATATCCAAGATGCGCTGGTTAGCGGAGTCAACACCATCACCGTCTATGCAGAAGATGACACTCGCAGCGGGCGCCAGCCTCGAGGCAAACAGTCGGGGAATTTTTATTCCGGTGGCTGTGATTACACCCGGACTACCGGGATTTGGCAGACGGTTTGGCTGGAAATCATGGCAGCCAGTCACGTGGAGGAAGTGCGGTATTTTCCAAATGTGGCGCAAACCAGCGTCACCATGGCCGTCAAAACCACTGGCGCGCCAACAGAAGAGTTGACGGTGGCCGTCAGCTACCAAGGGCGACCGATGGCTGAAACGACGGTGGCGGTGACCGGCAATTTCACCACCTTGATCCTACCTTTAGCTGAAGCGCACCTCTGGGAAGTCGGCGCCGGGCGGTTGTATGATGTCACTTTCCGCTATGGCGCTGATGAGGTAAGCAGTTATTTTGGCTTGCGAGAAGTGGCGATGGCTGGCTACAAGTTCCTGTTAAATGGCCAAGCAGTTTTCCAACGGACGGTATTGGATCAAGGCTTTTACCCAGATGGCATCTACACCGCACCGACTGACGAAGCCTTGCAACAAGATATCCAACTTGCGCTGGCGGCGGGCTTCAACGGTGCCCGCCTCCACGAAAAAGCCTTCGAAGCCCGCTTTTTGTACCACGCTGACCGAGCTGGCTACCTGGTTTGGGGAGAGATGGCTAACTGGGGGCTGGACTTGTCCCAGGCGGCCAATGTCTACGCCTTTTTACCGGAATGGCAAGAACTGCTGGCCCGGGATTTCAACCATCCGGCCATCGTGACTTGGTGTCCGATGAATGAAACCTGGAACTACGAAAATCGTCCGCAGCGCAATGAAACCCTGGAGCTGGTTTACCGAGTGACGAAGCAAATCGATCCGACCCGTCCGGTCATCGACACTAGCGGCAACTACCATGTCATCACAGATATTTACGACATCCACGACTACTGCCAAGACCCGGCTGAGTTTGCGACTCATTTTGACGGGGAAAAATGGCCCAATGGCGTCTTTCGCGATGAACACGATGCTCGCCAAAGCTATACCAAAGGCCAGCCAATCAATGTCAGCGAATACGGGGGCATCAAATGGGACCCAGCATCCGATCCTGAAAAAGCGTGGGGCTACGGGGATGCACCGAAGACGGAAGCCGAGTTTATCGCTCGCTACCAAGGCTTGACGGATGTCTTATTGGACAATCCGCAGATCTTCGGTTTCTGTTATACCCAGCTGTATGATGTGGAACAAGAGCGCAACGGCCTGTACAACTACGACCGCAGCGAGAAGTTTGATATGACTCTTTTCAAGGCAATCAATTCCCGAAAAGCCGCGATTGAAGAGTAAAGTTACGGAGGAGTTCGGTTGTAGCAGACCCGAATCGCGATGTCCGTGCCCCTTGATGGCAAAGGTCAGAATAACTGATTATCGTTGTCAGTTAAGGGCTTTCGGTAAGGCTTTCAACGGCTTCCTGTTACAATACAAGTAGGGTGGTTGAAGCATACGTCACTCAAAAATAACTAGGAGGTTTTTTAAATGAGCTTAGATTATTCAGATCGTGGAAAACAACCAGTTGTAGCAGACATTGAAGCATTGACCCTTGAAAACGACAATTACCGGACGACCATCTGGACCGGCGATAAGTTGCAAGTCACCGTGATGGCCATCCAACCTGGCGATGACATCGGCCTTGAAATCCACCATGGCATCGATCAATTTTTGCGCATCGAATCCGGGACAGGCTTGTGCAAAATGGGACCCGCCGCAGACAATCTGACATTCCAACAACCAGTCAAAGACGATGACGCCATCTTTGTGCCTGCCGATACTTGGCACAATGTGGAAAACACCGGGACAGAACCTTTGAAACTTTATACCATCTATGCCGGACCAGATCACGTCAAAGGTACGGTGCATCCGACGCATGAAGATGCCCGCAACGATCCTAACGAAAGCTGAGGCA
The DNA here is from genome assembly GCF_049384045.1 of Enterococcus diestrammenae. Classification (NCBI taxonomy): domain Bacteria; kingdom Bacillati; phylum Bacillota; class Bacilli; order Lactobacillales; family Enterococcaceae; genus Enterococcus; species Enterococcus diestrammenae. The sequence continues at coordinate 102,747 of NZ_JBMRGR010000003.1, read as the reverse complement.
CCTGAAAAAAGTATCAGACTCGCCCAAAAGACGGCAAGGCCGGGGCTACGTCGCTACTAATTAGCGTGAAGTTTGGCAAGCTATCAGTAAAAGCAGCTGCTCTTTCAATTTTTTATTGAGAGAGCAGCTTTTTGATTGCACCCGGCAGGATGATATGGAACAAGCAAGCGCCCATCGACTTAAATGATTACGACCGGAGTAAGTCGCGATTTGGCTAATTCGTTCGGATTTTTCTGACAATTTTAGAAAAATCAGCTGTTTTTCCGTGGGGAATGTGGTAGAATGGCACAAATATGACATAGGGGTGTTGTGAATGACTGGTTATAATGTTGCGGTTGTGGGAGCGACTGGCGCGGTGGGGACCCGCATGATTGAAATGCTGGCACAGTCCACCTTACCATTGAGAGAAGTAAAATTGTTGGCATCGGCCCGTTCAGCTGGCCAGACGCGCCAATTTAAAGGACAAGACTTAGTAATTGAAGAATTGGTACCGGAATCTTTTGAAGGCGTAGACATTGCCTTGTTTTCTGCGGGAGGCGGCATTTCTAAAAAATTTGCCCCAGAAGCAGTCAAACGGGGGGCTGTGGTTGTGGATAACACCAGCGCTTTCCGGATGGATCCCGAAGTGCCTTTGGTGGTGCCAGAAGTCAATAGCGAGGCATTGAAGGCACACAAGGGAATCATCGCCAATCCCAACTGTTCCACTATCCAAATGATGGTTGCCTTGGAGCCGATTCGCCAAGCAGCTGGCCTGAAGCGGATCATCGTTTCCACTTATCAAGCCGTCTCTGGTGCCGGTGCAAAAGCGATGGCAGAGCTGAAACGGGAGTCGCAAGCTTATCTAGCAGGCACTCCAGTAGCCGACTTGCAACCGGAAATTTTGCCTTGTGGTGGGGACAAAAAACACTATCCGATTGCTTTCAATGCGCTGCCACAAATCGACGTGTTTGCGGAAGAAGACTACACCTATGAAGAGTGGAAGATGATCAACGAAACCCGCAAAATCATGGAGGACGACACTATCAAAGTGGCTGCAACCTGTGTGCGGATCCCAGTCTTTGCCGGTCATTCCGAGTCCGTCTATATCGAAACCGAAAAAGTCATCCCGATCTCTGCGGTCAAAGAACTCTTAGCCAAAGCACCGGGGGTCGTCTTGGAAGACGATCCCAGCCAACAAATCTACCCCCAAGCGCTAAATTCGGTGGGTAAAAAAGAAACCTTCGTGGGCCGCTTGCGTCGGGACCTCGACGTAGCAGAAGGCCTGCACATGTGGGTTGTTTCAGACAACTTGCTAAAAGGCGCCGCTTGGAATTCGGTCCAAATCGCAGAAACCTTGCACGAGCTGGACTTGGTGCGGGTGCCTTAACACCGATTAATAAAAAAGAAGCGAATCTCAGGGCTATAGTGAGGTTCGCTTTTGTTATCTGAAGAAAAGCTTAATCTCTCTTTGAATGGGGAAACTCTTTTGACAGGTATTGAAGGAAAGCGTATTCTGAAAGTAGAAAAGAGCACCACCATTATGGGTCAACCTAAGGAGTGAGAGCAGATGAAACGTTATTTAGGAATCGCTTTAGCCGTCATCGCCGTGTTAGGAATTGGTGCGTTAGAAATCAATGATATCTTGACTTTAGAGATGGCAAACTATCTGCTGGCAGCAGTACTGGTCTTCGGCGGACTGCTGATTGTCGCTTTTAAAATGTATTTTTTATCCAGCATTGTACCGGTCAAAGCTAAAGGCGACTACACCGCTGAGCAGCAAAAATTGGCGCGCGCATCCGGTTGGGTCGTGCTGGGGTTAGGGGTGCTGATCGGGGTATTGACAGCAGTAGGTGTGTTATAAAATTAGGGGGGGAAGGGGTTTAGCGGAGATGGCATCAATGGAAGAGTTAGCAAGAGAAGCATTGTTTCAAGGGGATTTTAAGCAGTTAGCCATGATTTTGAAACAGTGGCAACCAACTGAAGCAGAGGAAGCTTATGAAGCCTATCTAAATTTTTCTGGCTATTTAGCAATAGAGCAGGAAGACTGGAAAAAGGCTGAGGTGCTTTACGATTCTTACGTAGAAAAAGCTAAACGTGAGAAGAACTGGGAAAACTACCATGTAGGATTGCATCAAAAAGCGATGGTGTTGCGTGAACAAGGCCATTTGGATGCGGCACAGCATTTAATAGCCGAAGAAGCAGAAATATTGACCCAATATTTTCCTAATGATGATTATCGTCTGGCGGTTAATCTCTATGAGCAAGGATACCTCGCTTTACTACAAGAAGATTTTATCAAAGCGATGCCTCTTCTTGAGAAATCGTTGCAATTAGCATTGACGACCGATGATTTAGTCCTACAAGGTTGCAGCTGGCGAGGAATTGGTCAATATCATCTAGCTCAAGGAAACAATGGGAATGCTCAGGAGGCTCTTCAACAAGCGTTACAGTGTTTCACTTTGGCAGAGGATTCTCTCGGAAGTGCAGGGGTGAGAGCGTTGTTAGAGCAGGCTACACTGACAGAAACTGTAAGAAGAGAAGAAAACTCTGAAGATAAAATGATATAGCTAGAATGGAAAAGATAGCCTGCCTTGAAGGTTTAACCCAAGGCAGGCTGTTTGTTCTTGTTTTTTAGGATTTTTCTTGAGTTGTGGTATTTTTTTTGATGATAGTTTCGAAGTTCAGGAGAAAACTGGTCCTTGTCTCACTATTTCTTTTCTTGGTACAATCATCCAAAAAGCAAAGGAGGCCCTCATGATTGAAATAACAGGAAGTATCTTTTTACAACCGTATGATGGCTTACGGAGCGAAGCACTGTCATGGTACCAAAATCCTGATTTACAGCGTCTGGTGAACGGAACTAGCGAACCTTACCAAAAGGAACAAGTACTTAAAATGTATAACTACCAATCCGCTCACGGCGAGCTTTACTATATCCTGTGGCGGGAAACAGACGAGACAATGGTAACCATCGGGGATGTTTGGTTAGCGCCGGCGGATTTTGCGATTTTGCTTGATCCGGCTTATCAACAACGGGGGATTGCTAGTGCTATCGTCAAATATTTTTTGCAACAAACGAAAGCACTTGGTTGGAAACAGTTTACGGTGGGAGAAGTTTATCCTGAAAACAGCGGTTCTAATGCGTTGTTCACCCGGATTGGTTTCATTCCTACGATAATTGACGGGAAAACTGGCTATCTTTTCCCTCTACAATCAACTTGTGATTAACAAAAACCAAAACAATCAGCCGACAAGCACTATTTAAGTACATTATACCTAAATGTTTGCCTAATCCGATGGCTTTCTGATATGATGAAGCAAAGATTGGTTGGCCGCTACCAAAAAAGTAGCGGTAAATTTTTGATTTGGATTGAAAGCGCTGTTATCTTTGCTCCAGATCGACTACCAATCATCAGAAAGGGTGTTTGCAGATGTACAAAGCAGCGGAAAAACGTTATGACGGAGTGCAGGTGCGTCATGCCGGGGATACGGGGCTGATGTTGCCACCGATTTCCTTGGGGCTCTGGCGTCATTTTGGGAGTCGCGATCCATTGCGTGAGCGACGAGAAGTTATTTTAAAAGCCTTTGACAAAGGCGTCTTTCACTTTGATTTGGCGAACAATTACGGCAATGATGGCGCCGATTTTGGCTCCACGGAGTCCCTGTTTGGCGAAATTATCAAGCAAGATTTGGGGCCGTATCGCAACGAGCTGGTGATTTCTTCCAAGGCCGGCTACGAGATTCACGATGGCCCTTTTGGTATCGGCACCTCCCGCAAGTCGTTGTTGCAAGGCATTGACGATTCGTTGCGGCGGATGAATCTGGATTACGTAGATATTTATTACGCTCACCGTTACGACGACCGCACGCCGATTGCCGAAACCGTCAAGGCGCTAGATGATATCGTGCGTCAAGGCAAGGCCCTCTACGTCGGGGTGTCCAACTATGAAAAACCCCAGCTACAAGAAGCCATCGCGTTATTCAAAGAGCTGAAAACACCTTTTGTTTTGGATCAGATGAGTGCCAATATGCTAAAAAATGAACCAGAAGAAACCGGACTATTACAAGTTTTACAAGATGCCGGTGCCGGTCTGATTGCCTATGGCCCACTGGCGGAAGGCTTGTTGTCAGAGCGTTATTTGCAAGGAATCCCTGACACGGTAGCGTTGCATCGCACCAACAAAGACTTGCTGGATCAAGGCAAGGAAGTTTTGGTCCAAAAACTCAATGATTTGAACAACGTCGCCAGCCAAAGAGGTCAAACCCTCAGTCAGCTAGCGTTGGCTTGGTTGTTGAAAGATCCGGTGGTCACTAGCGTCATCATTGGGACCACCAGTGTCGAGCATTTGGAAGACAACTTAAAGGCTGCGGAAAATCTCACCTTTAATGGTGGCGAAATCGCAGCCATCGAAGGCATTTTGGCTCGGTAAAACCCGAGCAGTTGGCTGAAGAAGTCCTTATAAAATAACCAAGTAAGCAGGCTAGCTGTGGGCAGGCGGGCCTTGCTGGCTTGGTTTTTTTCTGTCGATTTGGCTAGTCTTTTGACGGACGGCTTGCTACAATTAACAAAAGATGATTTGCGAAAGAAGGCGTGATTTCCATGGATAATGCTGATGAAAACTTGATGATCCGACCGATTCAAGTGGCGGATTTGCCTGAACTATGGGCCCTTAGTTATGGTCCCAAGGCGGATTTGGAGTGGCTGAAATATAACGGACCTTACTTTGAAGACCCGCTTCAAGACTGGCAAACCTATCGAGAAGGTTGGGGACAAAAGGCCTTGGACAATCCCTTACGTCGCGGAATCCAGTGGCAAGGTGAGTTAGTGGGAGAGGTTTCTGCTTATTGGTCAGATGGTGACTTGCGGCAGTGGTTGGAGATCGGCATTGTGCTTTACGATCGCCAGTGTTGTGGGCAAAAAATCGGCGAGAGGGCGTTGAAGTTGTGGCTGACGGAACTTTTTAACCGCTTTGACTATTTACCCCACATCGGCTTTACCACCTGGTCTGGTAACCCGGGGATGATGCGGCTAGGAGACAAAGTGGGGATGCAAAAAGAAGGCGTGATTCGTCAGGTGCGCTATTGGCAAGGGCGCTACTACGATTCTGTGAAATACGGCCTTCTGCGGGCGGAATGGCAGCAGTGGCAAACGAGTTGAAGCAGGGAGAAATAACAAAAAATGGTTGTGATATTTGCCTTATGGTTCTTGGTATTTTATTGCTGGAAACACTTGAAGATTTATAATCGTTCTTAGCCAGTCGAATGAGCCTCCTATGCCTAGAGGATTTTGAATAATTAAGATAAAATTGGAGATAAATGTAGCTGATTGTAAACTAATGTATACGTTTGTTCGGTTTTGTGGTATAATGATTGGGGATTAGGAGGGATGATAATGGCAACCATCAGAATTGACGATGATTTGAAGCATGAGGCAGATAAAATGTTTGATGAAGTTGGCATGAACACATCTGTTGCAGTAAAAATTTTTTTGACGAAATTTGTAAAAACCGGTAAATTTCCTTTTGATATTGAAACGTTATCTTTTAAACCTACTGCTGAAACGGCGCAAGCTTTTAAAGAAACGGCTAAATTGATTGAACAAAAAGACTTAGCGAATAACGAAGATTTAGACAGCTACTTTGCCAGAATGAAAAAAGAAGCAGCTGAGGAATCCCATGTTGAATTATAAAACGACGACACGCTTTGATAAAGATGTCAAAAAGTTGATTAAGCAAGGAAAACCTCTAAGAAAGCTACAAAAGGCCATGGAGTTGTTGATTAATGAAGAAGAATTAGGGGGAGAGTATCAGCTTCACCCCTTGGAACCCAAAAATCAAATTCCCAAACGTTGGGATATCCACATAGGTGGAAGGAACAGCGATTGGGTTGTTATTTTTTATTATTATGATCAAACCATTATTTTTGAAAGAACTGGCAGTCATTCTGAGCTATTTAGATAATTTCGTGAACGGATTAAAAGGTCCTCTTTTAAAAAGGAGGCTCTTTTTTTGACCAAAAATGTAAAGGCTTATTGACATTCTGTAAGGGATTCATTACACTCTAAAAGTAATGACTTGTTTACATAAAGAAACGAGGTGATGACTTTGATTAAAAATCGGATCAAAGTTTTGCGGGCAGAGCGGGACTGGACTCAAGAAGAGCTGGCGCAGCGGGTCGGGGTTTCTCGGCAAGCGATAATCTCCATTGAAAAATACAAATACACGCCGTCTTTGGAGTTGGCTTTTACGATTGCCAAAATCTTTCAAGTAGCCATCACCGACGTATTTGTACAGGAGGCGGAAAAGGATGAATGAATTTACCAGAATGCTTGCCATGTTTGCTTTGGCGGCGGTGTCGCTTTTTGCGGCGAAATATGAAGACAGTAGGCGCCGAGCCAATCAAAATGACGAACGCTGGCAAGCGGTAACTGCTAAAGCCGATGCCCTGACCTTGCATGCCATTATGATTGTCGCGGTGGCGGTGATGGCTTTGTTGACGCTGGGTAGCTTTGGCTTTGTTCAGCGGATTGGACTGATCCATCAATGGTCACAAGCCCAACAGTTATTGCCAATCTTGTTTGGTCTGCTATATCTAGCGCCTTTTGCCATTTTTGCTTTTCGCACATGGGCCTTGATGCACTTTGATAAAACCTTGTAGGCAAAAGGTGGCTGGGGGATTGCCAAGCTCTCCTGGCTATGCCACAATAGAAAAAGTTTGAAGCAAGAAATACTGGAGGAACATGGCATGATGATCTTGTTTATTTGTATGATGATACTAGGTGGAGCAGCGTTATATTTTGCGACGAAACCAGAAGTGGGCTTTGGATATAAAGGCTTAGCTTACAAAGCATTAGGTAAAAAAGTGTGGTGCTTTTCAAACCGGCTGTGTGGCATTTTGTTATTGGTGGTCGGTGTCGGGGGAAGTATCAGCTATTTTGCCTTAAATCAACCCAGCGATCGTCGCTTTTTCTGGGCAGGGTTATTGGCCGCTCTTCTATGTTTTTTAATTAGTGATTTAGTGACGATTCAACGTTTTAAAAACAAATAAAAAAGGCGGTTTCTCCCAAACTTTTTCTGGGAAGAACCGCTTTTTACTTAGTGGTTGCTAAACAATACTCATCCCGCCGTCGACCACTACAAATTGACCGGAGACATAAGAGGACATGTCGCTGGAGAAATAAAGAATGGTACCGTTGAGTTCGCCACGTTTCCCTGGACGCCCCAGCGGATTTTGGTAGTTGTAGCTGTTGAGGAAGTCCTCTGATTTAAAGAGAGTGTTTTCGGTCATTTCTGATTCAAATAACCCAGGACCGATGGCATTGACCGTGATATTATAACGACCATAAGAAGCAGCCATTCCTTTAGTTAGGCCTAAAACGGCAGCTTTTGAAGCGTTATAAGAATGGCGGATGAAGACGTCTTGTTTGTCTGCGATAACGGCATTGATGGAGGCAATGTTGATGATTTTGCCGTAATTTTGCGCCATCATGTAAGGGACCGCGTATTTTGAAGCCAAGAAAATCCCTTTCACATTGGTATCCATGGACTTATCCCAGTCCGCTTCTGACAATTGATGCACGCCACCACGGACGGCGACCCCTGCGTTGTTTAGCAAAATGTCGATGCGCCCAAAATGATCATGGACCGCGGTGATTGCCGTTTTGACACTGGCTTCATCGGTGACGTCGCATTTGTGGATAAAGGTATCCACGCCAGCTTCTTGCAATTTTCTAGCGACATCTGCTAGCTTTTCTTCTCGCCGCGCCAATAAGGCAACCTTGGCGCCGTTTTTCCCGTAAGCTCGGGCCGCATCCGCCCCCAAACCACTGGAAGCCCCCACGACCACAGCAACTTTCCCCTTGATATCAAACAATGAACTCCACTCCTTACTCGTATATTTTTGTACTGATTTTTCAAGGTGCGAAAAATCAAATTGATACTCGTGCCGTATACCATTGGACAGCTAGTCCCAAAGACTGCGCCTACCCTTCATTGCATCGCGACGCTTGCATGAAGCAGGGAAACCACGGCTTCAAATGAAGGAGCATAAGGCAAAAACCGCCAGTCCAACTGGTAGTTTTATTTGTGTTATTTGTTACAAGGCCATCATACGCCTAACCTAACAAATTGTAAACGTATTCAAAAAAGTTTTTGGTTTCTTTTGGCGAATTGGTTATTACGCCAACCAGCCACCCGAAAAAAAGAAACTTTTCATCAAACTTTCCAACATTTTTCTTAACCCTTGCCACAAACCTCAACAAATCCGCTGTTTTCGTGTATAATATGTACTGGATGCTTAGGCATGTGATTGACCAATCTGTAAGCAAGCTGTGTCTCCCTCTCGTAGCGACCGGCTGCCTCAGATGACTTAGTATAACAATACCCTCGCAACAATTTTCAAGACTGAGACTGTCCCTTGAGGATTTTCCGCGGCCTGCGAAAACAAACCAGAACCCATTTTTTTACCCTAAGTGGTAGGGGGGATTGGCTTTTCCGGCCCTCAAGAAAATCTCTTCGCATGGTCTGCTGTCGGCTATTGGCGCGACAAATCAAAGAAAGAATAGGTGAGATTTTTGAGCGACATCAAGATTATTCCCTTGTCCGGTGTCCGGGAAAATGGGAAAAATATGTATTTAACAGAAGTAGACGGGGATATTTTCATTTTTGACTGTGGTCTGAAATATCCTGACAACGAATTATTGGGGATCGACACTGTGATTCCTGACTTTACGTATTTAGAAGAAAATGCTGAGCGAGTGGTGGGGGTCTTCTTGACTCACGGTCACGCCGATGCAATCGGGGCCTTGCCTTATTTGTTGGAACGGGTGGAAGTGCCGGTGTTCGGGACGAAACTGACCATCGAATTGGCCAAAATCAATGTTCACAAAAATGAAGGTACCAAGAAATTCAAGGATTTCCATGTGATCGATGAACATACGGAAATCGATTTTGGCACTGGTGTGGTTAGCTTTTTCCGCACCACCCACTCGATTCCTGATTCGGTAGGGATTAGTTTGAAAACCGCAGAAGGCAACATCGTCTACACTGGCGATTTCAAGTTTGACCAAGGGGCGGTGCCACTGTATCAAACGGATTTTGCCCGTCTGGGAGAAATCGGCAAAGAAGGGGTTCTGGCGTTATTGTCCACGTCTTCTAATGCCGAAAATCCTGCACCAGTGGCTTCAGAGCGGACGATTGGCGAAGAAGTGTCCGACACCATCCAATTTTGGGAAGGGCGGATCATCGTTGCCATGGTGGCCTCCAACTTGCAACGGGTGCAACAAGTCCTAAACGCTGCCCATAAAGCTGGCCGCAAAGTCGTTTTAACCGGTCAAGATTTCGGTCGGATTTTGCGCACCGCCATGAAACTGGGTAAGCTTGAAGTGCCGGAAGAAGACATGTTCATCACCCAAAAAGAAATGAAAAAATACCCACCAGAACAGTTGATCATCATGGAAACCGGACGGATGGGCGAACCGATCAAAGCCTTACAAAAAATGGCGAACGGCACGCATCGGACATTGCGAATTCAAGAAGGGGATTTGGCTTATATCGCCACTACCCCTACCACCGCTATGGAAACCAGCGTCGCCAAAACCGAAGATATCGTCTTCCGAGCAGGGGGGACTGTCAAACAAATTTCCGATAATCTGCGGGTTTCCGGTCATGCCAACCCTGATAACTTGCAGTTGATGCTCAACTTGATGCGTCCGCAGTATTTCATCCCAGTCCAAGGGGAATACCGTCAGTTGGCGGCCCATGCGGAGTTGGCGCATAAAGTCGGCATGGACTACAGCAATATTTTCATCACCGCTCGTGGCGATGTTTTAGAATACAAGCAGGGCAAATTGACTCCTGGGGGCGCCGTGCCAGCAGAAAATGTCCTGATCGATGGCATCGGTGTAGGGGATATCGGCAATATCGTCTTGCGGGACCGCAAGATTTTGTCAGAAGATGGCATCTTTATCGCCGTCTGCACCATCAATCGGCGGGAGAAAAAAATCGTTTCTCATCCGCAGATCACCTCTCGCGGCTTCGTCTATGTCAAAGCCAGCCGGGATTTGATTCGGGAAAGTGCCGACTTAGTCACGGAAATCGTGGAAAAACACCTACAAGACGACGATTTTGAGTGGGCCAAACTCAAACAAGACATCCGCGATCGGGTGGGCCGTTACCTCTTTGAACAAACCAAACGCCGCCCAGTGGTGCTACCAGTCATCATGGAAGCCACCCAACGGAACAATAAACGACGTTAAGCTCTGACTCTTTAAACACCTTATCCTGTTTTGGCAGATAAGGTGTTTTTTATAGCCAAACGCAATGAAGCTTGGCCTTACAAGTGAACACAACAATTGTGCTCTCTTGAAGGAAGCTAAGGACGCGAAATGCCCCTAATATCCTAGGAAATGAGGGGGATTTGCTACCGGATAAGTGCTTTGCTCTGAGCTCTCCTTAATGCTCAGAGCAAAATGAAAGCTGCCGTCGCCGTCATTAGGCTGTCAATATTGACCCTACAGACTGCTTTGGGTACACTGATAGACATAAGCTTACTAAGGCTTTTAGGAGGTTTTTTCGTGAAAACAAATAAATACACGCTACGGACGATCGTCGCCGGCATCTTGGTGTACGTGATTCTTGAATTATTATTTCCGGGACTGTCGGTGATTCTGCAGGTCTTGCTGGCATTTGCTATCTTTTTTGTGCTCTTATGGTTTGTTCCGGGGATTCGTCGTTTTTTTATTGGACCTAAACAGTGAATGATAGACAAGTCTCCGAGGGCTGATTTGCAGACAGAAAGATTTTGTCATTTCACAAGAAAAATGGTAGTATACCAGTTTTAGTGATGGATAGATTCACAAAATCCCTCGGCAATTCCATGCTGTGGGACGAAGCGATAGCGCGGGGAGGTTAGCCTGGATTTAGGCGCCTCTTCGCGTTTTTATTTTCCGAAATATCTGCAAATTACCAGTTATTTTTTGTCATTTTTACTCATTTTTTCTGCTAGCTTTCAAAAAAACAGTATACTAAAGATGAGAGGGGCGCTAATAGCCTCGGAAAGTGGTAGTGGTAGTGGAGAAAGGAAGTGCTGTTATGAAAACCTATCAAGAAGATGCCCAAGTTCAAAAAAATCGTTGGTGGATTTTAGTGGCGGTGGTGATGTTTACCTTCATGTCGACCTTAGATGCGAGTATCGTCAATATCGCCTTGCCGACGATTTCAAAGGACTTAGCGGTACCCATGAATCAAGCGGAATGGGTGGTTTCGGTTTATTTGATGATTGTTTGCTCGTGTTTGTTATTGTTTGGTAAGGTGGGGGACAGTCGTGGGAAGATTAAAGTTTTTCGAGTAGGAACGCTGATTTTTGTCACGGGATCGTTCTTGTGTGGCTTCAATCAGTCTCTCGGCTTTTTGTTATTTGCCCGCATGATTCAGGGCATTGGGGCTAGCATGACGATGGCCACCAACACCGGCATTGTCACAGAGGTCTTTCCCATTCACGAAAGGGGACGGGCACTGGGAGCGATCGGCGCCTTTGTTTCCTTGGGTTCGATTGCTGGACCGGGATTAGGCGGCGTGATTTTAGCTCAGTTTACTTGGTCATATATTTTTTGGATTAATGTTCCGATTGGCATCTTGACCATGGTGATTGCCGAGAAGTTTTTGCCAAAGGACATCACCATGAGTGGTCACAGTATCGACAAAGGAGGCTTCGTTTATTTTGCCACTACGGTGATTAGCTTTTTCGGCGGGATTTTCCTGGGGCAAGAACAAGGCTTTTTGCATCCGGTGCCGCTGGTATTATTTGCGGTGGCGCTATTAGCGTTTCTTCGTTTTTTGCGAGTGGAAACCAAGGTGCGTTACCCGTTGATTTCTTTTCAAATTTTTCAAAATCGGATGTTTAGTCTGAGTTTGTTTACGGCTTTATTGATTTTTTCATCAAACTTCTTCGTTAACGTGGTGATTCCTTTCTATTTGCAAAATGCGCGTGGTCTTAGTCCTAGCTATGCCGGCTTGTTGATGATGGTCTTTCCTTTCACGATGGTGTTGGGGGCCCCGATTAGTGGTTACCTGACGGATCGTTTGGGACCGGAAATCTTGGTGTTGTGGGGGCTAGGGATTCTCGCCTTGTCTCAGTTGTTGTACATGTTTTTGGCAATTGATTCTCCATTGTGGTTTTATGTGGTGGGTACCGCAGCCGGCGGGATCGGCAATGCCTTATTTCAATCCCCCAACAACACCATGGTGATGAGCGCGGTCACGAAGGAAAACTTTGGCGTGGCGGGGTCTTTGAATTCCTTTGCCCGTAATTTCGGGATGGTTATCGGGATTGCTCTGTCCACCACGATTTTGTACCAAGCCATGTCCGCCAAATTAGGAAAGAAAGTCACGACGTATATTGCTAACCGTCCGGATGTCTTCTTATTTGGTATGAAAATCACCTTCTTTGGTTCCTTTTTATTGTGTTTGGTGGCCTTTGTCTTGACCCTCTGGCGCATAAAAAAAGCCCGAAGCCGCACTGTAAAAGCTTGATATGTCTAAGCTTTGAGGAAAAAATCGACGTGAGAAAACCCTTTTTGAAGCTAGTGAAATAAAAGTTCTTATAGTTTTTCAAAAAGATTCTTGCAATTCTGAAAAAAGCTTGCTATACTTTGACACAACTTAAACAGAAAAGAGGAAATGCACATGACAACACGAGCAACTTTGACATATTGGTGGAACTGGCATAGTTGACGTTGCGTGTGTGCGAAGGCATAGATGCAACTTTAGCGTAGGCGAAAAGTCATCTGTGCCGGGAAATCCCTTCAATGGACGACCGGTGAGCGAAAAAGCAAACCGGTCGTCTTTTTTGACTTTTTCGGGGCACGGGTGACTTGTTAGTCCGGATTGTCTGTTTTCGAGGGGAAGCATCTCGAAAACTTGGAGTGAAGCGAAAGGCGAGAGACAGGAATGGCCAGCTCGCCCGACAAGCAGACCCAACGAAAAATCAAAAAAACTATTGGAGGAATGACTCATGGAAACAAAAGAATTGAAAGAGATGACAGGATTTTACGGTGAATTTGGTGGCCAATTTGTGCCGCCCCATATCAAGGTGGCGATGGATGAAATCGCCACAGCCTATGAAGCAGCCAAGCTCGATCCGACATTTCAGGAGGAATACCAAAGCTTACTAAAAGACTACTCCGGTCGGGAAACCCCGCTATATTTTGCGGAAAAATTGACGCAGCAATTAGGCGGAGCGAAAATTTATTTAAAACGGGAAGATTTAAACCATTTAGGTGCTCATAAGTTAAATAACGTGCTCGGCCAGATGTTATTAGCCAAACGGATGGGCAAAACCCGCATCATCGCAGAAACCGGTGCCGGCCAACATGGAGTGGCCACAGCGGCAGCGGCGGCTCGCTTTGGTTTTGAGTGCGTGGTGTACATGGGAGCCGAGGATTGCGAGCGGCAAAAATTGAACGTCTTTCGGATGGAGATGCTAGGGGCGACGGTGGTTTCCGTGACACGAGGCACCCAAACGTTGAAAGACGCGGTAGATGCTGCGTTTGAAGACTTGATGGAAAACCTCGAGGATACGTTTTACGTGATTGGGTCGGCAGTCGGGCCCCACCCCTATCCGCTGATGGTCAAGGATTTCCAACGGGTGATTAGCCAAGAATCCAAGCGCCAAATTTTGGCAAAAGAAGGACGGCTACCAGATATGGTGATTGCTTGTGTCGGGGGCGGTTCCAATGCGATTGGCTCATTTGCCGAATATCTCGATGATCCCGAGGTGCAGCTAGTGGGAGCCGAGGCCGCGGGAGAAGGCGTCGATACGCCGCGACACGCAGCTACTATGACGTTGGGGGCCATCGGGGTCTTGGACGGCATGAACACGTATGGCATCTTTGACGAAGCGGGCAAGGTGGCGCCGGTGTATTCCATCTCGGCTGGCTTGGATTATCCTGGGGTGGGGCCAGAACACGCCTATTTGAAAGACAGCGGTCGCGCCGAGTACGTGGCGATTACCGATGAGGAAGCGGTCCAAGCCTTCTTGACTTTGTCCAAAGCAGAAGGCATCATTCCCGCCATCGAAAGCTCCCATGCCGTCGCCGAAGCTTGCAAACGAGTGCCCCGCATGGCCCCTGATCAAGTGGTCATCATCAACATCTCTGGTCGCGGCGACAAAGATGTAGAACAAATCGCCAAATACTTGAATATTGAAATCTAGCCTCCTCTGCCGTCACTTTGAAAAGTGGTGCTATCGAAGCAAATAACATCAGCCTTCAACCTCTAGAGGAAGCTTTCCAAGGACCTCCAGAGTTTTCATAACAAACCAGAAAAAGCCGCCAGCTATGGATGGAAACATCTAGCAGCTGGGGTTTTTTCGTTTGGTGAAAGGCTTTTCAATTCAGTTATAACGTGTTATAATGTTAGTGGAAGAAAGGACGTGGACCAGATGGGTGAACTGAAAATCCGCAAGATAGGCAATTCCTTGGGGGCGATTTTTCCTAAAGATTGGGAGCTAAAAGAAGGCGATATCCTAACTTATGAGAAAAAGGGCAATGGCTATCTCTTGGATACCACGGAAACCGCCCGTGAACATGACCGCCAATTGATTGAGGAAAGCTTTGCCGAGTATGAGGCTGCCAAGATGGTCTCTGAGGATCAGCTGAAGGAGCGCTTTGGCAAGTATGGTTGGGGGAAGTGAGATGGCGGTTTTTACGATTGGGTATACTCAGCAGTTTTATCAGAGTTTAGCGGAGTTGGTCAGCTGGTGGGAAGAGGAGCTGTTATTTACTGAGGCGGAGATTTCCCGTTTTGTGACGTTGATTTATGAGAGTTTACAGAAGGTCAGACACTTTCCGCAGATGTACCCTGAAGTTTCTGAAGTGTATGGTTTTACTCAGGCGACACATCGGATCGTTATTGGCAAGGCGTTGGCACTGTTTTATCGGGTAGATGAAGCAAGGCAAGTGATTGTGGTGGGGCGGATTTTCCAAACGAAACAGTTGAAATTGCAGTTTTAGCAGTGCTTAAAAGAGAAAAGGGAAGAGCTTTGATGGCGACGATTACTGTTTCAGTGACCGCTGCAGAAAAAGCATGGTTACAACAACTAGCGGTTTTTCATGGCATCAGTCTGTCAAACTTGTTATTGACTTATTCCATCGATCAGTAGCAGGACTGGTACGATAGCCAAATTGCTAACGTGGCGTATAAATCTTAGGAAAACCAAGGGGGCGAGAGTGTTGGAATAGCAGAAGTTTTGGGATTATTTGACAATCCGGACAGAAAATAACGGAAGCGAAAGTTGTATCAATTAGCAGTAGAGGCTGTGTGATCAATAAGTAAATTTGGGAGTGTGTCGTCAAGGGTTTAGCAGCTAAAACAAGGTGACAGGCTGTTTTTTCTTTCCAATCCTCTAGCAACATCATTTTTTACTCCAACGAAAGTATTCAGCAAACTTCCCCAGTCAGACTGCTTTTTTGGTATACTATCTGTAACAAATCCAGTCGATTAAGAAAGTGCAATGATGAAAGTAAAGAAGCCCACTTCCCTTATCCGGGTAATAAAGGGATTTATTCGAATTCTCCCTTTTGTTAATACCAGCAGCGACACGTTTGGACGAAATGCCAATGGCTACCTCCATTCACAGGAACAGCGCTTAAAGCAAATTGAACGGGAACGGGAAAGAGAGCGGGATCATTATTCCTAATCGATAAGAGCGTTTCAACTATTGAATAGTTACTGAAAAAAAGAGGGTTTGCGGCTTTTTGTTAGCTGCAAACTCTCTTTTTTTAAAATTTAATGGAACTGCTGTTTATTAACGATCTGTGGGTAACAAATGAGAGGATTTTATGGAACCAGATCCCAGCCGATACCGTCGCCTTCTTCGGCGATATTTGGGAATGGATCGTAATTACCACCACTACCTGACGGTGCACTTGGAGTAGGATTACTTGCCTCCGGTTTGCTTTCAGCTGCATCTTGTTGGGCTTGTTTTTCCGCTTGGTCGGCGGCGTCTTGTTGGGCCTGGGCCTCAGCTTGAGCGGCGGCGTCTCGCTGAGCTTGCGCTTCGGCTTGAGCAGCGGCGTCTTGTTGGGCTTGAGCTTCGGCCTGAGCGGCAGCGTCTTGTTGAGCTTGAGCCTCAGCTTGAGTAGCAGCGTCTTGTTGCGCCTGAGCTTCGGCTTGAGCGGCAGCGTCTTGTTGAGCTTGAGCCTCGGCTTGAGCAGCGGCGTCTTGTTGAGCCTGCGCTTCGGCTTGAGCGGCGGCCTCTTGTTCAGCTTTGGCTTCAGCTGCTTGCTGGGCTACCTCGGCTTTTTTGGCTTCGGCTTTTTCAGTGTTGGTAATTTGTTTTAGGACTGGGGCAAGTTTTTGAAGGAGGTCTTTTTTGATAGTTCCTTCAAGGAGAGCATTCACCGCTTTTTCAGCTGCGGTATAAGCTTTCCGGGTGGCGTTGTCTTTTAATTTGCCTTTTTTGTCATAAAAGGCAGTGACTTTCGCTGAAGCGGTGGTGCTGGCTTTTACTTGTCGCTGGGCTTCTTTTGCCAGGGTTGCGACTTCTTTGGTCCAGTCATCCGGGGTTTCCTTGACTTGGTCGAGGATCGCTGTGACGTCTTTTTCAGTGGTCTCTTGTTTGATGGCTACTTTTTGGTTAACTTTTTTTCCTTTTAAAACCGTTTTTTCAAACAACTGATTGAGGGCGGTTTGCGTCGTTAGTTTGGCTTTAATCTTTTGGAGCGCGGTTTTCAGCTGAGTTTGTGTTTTCTTGATGGTGCTACTTTTGACTGGTAGCTCCTTGTCAGCTGTTTTCAACTTGCTAGCCTTGATGGCTGTGACGGCTTTTTCTAAGTTGGTCACCTCTGCTTCTTTGATTCCAGCGCTGAGGTAGCCTTGCTTTAGATTCCCATCGGCATAAAGTTGGATTGCTTTTTTGCTTAGTTTGGCTAAGCTTTTTTGGCTTTCCTTATTTAACGTGGTGGCTGTGGCTAGTTTGTCTTGGTAGACGGACTGCGAGTAGGCATAGGTGCCGCCACCGATTGCTGCGATAGCCAGTAGTACGAGGACACTGGCTGTGATTGTTTTCTTTTTAACCATATCAAAACTCCCTTTTTTTAAACACTTTCATCTTATTTTACCACTGTTATGTGTCTGCTTGGCTCTCATCTTCTGGGAGTATTTTTTAGGTTGATGATCAAAGCAGGCAGCGAATCAACGCTTTTATCACAACTGACTTCCTTCCCCAAAGCATTCTCCCTGTCCGTTTTCCTGTTTTATCTGTTATAATGAAACTGTTACAGTAAGGTCTCGTTGACTAGTTATCTCAGGCAAGTGATGGTCAAAAAAGCCAAGACTTAGAGGAGGATTCCTTCAATGAAAATCACGTATCATGGTCACTCGGTGGTTTCCATTGTGACCGAAACAGGATGCCGGATTGTGATCGATCCGTTTTTTACCGGCAATACTTTAGCCGATATCCCTGCGGAGGCGGTCCAAGCAGATTATATCCTGATTACCCACGGCCATTCCGATCACATCGGGGATATGGTGGCGATTGCCAAAGCCTGTGAGGCGACGGTGGTGGGGATGGTGGAAGTCTGCCATTATGCAGAAACTCAAGGGGTGAAAAAGACCCGCGGCATGAATATCGGTGGTCGCTTTACCTTTCCTTTTGGACGAGTGAAGCTGGTGCCGGCGCTGCATAGTACCGGACTAGAAGTGGCGGGCCAGATGGTTTATATGGGGGAAGCAGCTGGTTTGATTTTGGAAATCGAAGGCAAAACCATCTATCACGCAGGGGATACGAGTTATTTTCGCGATATGGAATTGATCGGCGAGTACTTCGAGGTGGATTTGGCCTTCTTGCCGATTGGCGATAATTTTACCATGGGGCCAGCCGAAGCGGCGGTGGCGGCAACCAGTATCCAGGCGAAAAAAGTCGTGCCGATTCATTACAATACCTTCCCAGTGATCCAACAAGATCCGCAACAGTTTGTGGGCATGTTGGAAGCGTCGGTGGGAGAAATCATGCACCCCGGCGAAACCGTGACTTTATAATCTTTCAAACCGGCTGTAGTAAAGCAAACGGCCATTAACCTATAGAAAAGAGTTGACTCTGTTGGCAACAAAACACGACCTGATTTTAAACCATATCGAAAGTCTACCCATCGGCGACCGGATCTCGGTGCGGGGGATCGCCAAAGCGCTAAACGTCAGTGAAGGGACGGCATACCGGGCCATCAAAGACGCGGAAAATATCGGCTTGGTGTCCACCATTCAGCGGGTGGGAACGATTCGTATCGAACGAAAATTAAAAAAACATATTGAACGACTAACTTTTGGCGAAGTGGTCCAAATTATTGAAGGGGACGTCTTAGGTGGCGCAGACGGGCTGAACAAAGTCTTGAACAAATTTGTCATCGGAGCCATGAAAGAAGAGGCCATGGAGCGTTATATTACTCCGGGTTCCTTGATGATTGTCGGCAACCGGGAAGAAGTCCATCGCTTGGCCTTGGAACATGGGGCGGCCGTCTTGATTACCGGTGGTTTCGGGACATCGGCGGAAATTGCCCGCCTGGCAGACAAGGTAGCGATGCCGGTGATGAGTACCACCTATGATACCTTTACCGTGGCGACGATGATCAACCGGGCGTTATCTGACCAGCTGATTAAAAAAGACATCATGTTGGTGTCTGATATTTATGTGCCGTTGGAAAAGACCTTGTACTTAAACAGCCAAGACACGGTGAAAGATTACAAAAAACTCGCTGACCGCAGCAGTCATTCCCGCTTTCCGGTGGTGAATCGCAGCATGCGCCTCGTGGGAATCGTCACCGCTAAAGATATCTTGGAAAAATCCGATAAGCTGACCATCGAAAAAGTCATGACCAAAGACCCGAATTTTGTCAAACGGGAAATGAGTGTCGCCTCCGTCAGTCACCAGATGATCTGGGATGGCTTGGAAGTGATGCCGGTGGTTTCCGATGATTTGAGTTTGGTGGGCTTGGTTTCTCGGCAAGATGTCATGAAGGCGATGCAGCTGGTGCAGCGGCAAACCCAGATGTCAGATACCATCAGCGACCAGATTACCGGTGAGATTCAGCTGATCGATCACGATGGCGACGGCAAGAAAAAAGAGATGCCGGAGTTTCTTTTTACCGTCTCGCCTCAGATGGTCAATGAAGTCGGCACGATTTCCATGGGGGTGCTGAATGAAGTGGTGGCCAATGCCGTCAAACGCACGTTGTATTTCAATCAACGCCGCAACACCTGGATTGAACAGATCAATTTGCATTATTTCCGCTTGATTCAGCTGGAAAGCCAGTTGGTGATTCGCCCGCGGATTTTGGAATTAGGCCGGCGTTCGGCAAAGTTGGACATCGAGATTTACATCGAAAATACGTTGGTGGCCAAAGCCATCGTGGTCTGCCAAGTTTTGGAACGCCCCTAAGTTGCACGAGAAAATTTGAAATGAGGAACATCTAATGAGCAGTATTCGACAAGAAATTTTACAAGCCATCAAAGACTACGATCGCATCATCATCCATCGCCACATGCGACCAGATCCCGATGCCCTTGGTTCCCAAGTGGGATTAGCCGAAGTTTTGCGGGCCAGTTTTCCCACAAAAGAGATTTACCAAGTCGGCGGCCCCGTGGAAGGGCTGGATTATTTGGCAGAAATGGATGAGGTAGCTGATCATCTGTACCAAGGCGCCTTGGTGATTGTCACCGATACCGCCAATTCTCCCCGGATTAGCGATCAGCGTTTTGAATTTGGGGAACGACTGGTGAAAATCGATCACCATCCCAATGACGAACCCTATGGCGATTTGGTGTGGGTCAATACCAAAGCCTCCAGCTGTAGTGAGATGATCGCGGATTTTGCCTTTTCTTTTCCAGAAGAACTGGTAGTCAATCAAGCGGCCGCCCGTCTGCTGTATGCCGGCATCGTGGGGGACACCGGTCGCTTCTTGTATCCGGCGACCACCGCTCATACGTTGGCGGTTTCCGGACGGCTATTGGAATACGGTTTTGACGCGGCGTTGCTCAATCGTCAGCTGCAACAGATTTCCTTGAAAGTTGCTCAGCTGTCTGGCTACGTCTACCAGCATATCGAAGCCGATGACAATGGCGCAGGCCAAGTGATTTTGCCACAGGAATTACTGGAAAAATATGGCGTCGTGGATTCGGAAACAGCCGCTTTAGTGCCGTTACCAGGCACGGTGGATAGCATTTTGGCTTGGGCCCTCTTTGTCTGGCAACCAGAAGGCTACTACCGCGTACGCCTACGTTCAAAAGGCCCAGTGATCAATGAAATCGCCAAACGACACCACGGCGGCGGCCACCCATTAGCTTCGGGGGCCAATGCGCGAGATCTTGACGAAGTTGCCGAAATCTACAGCGAAATCCAAGACTTGTGTCGCAAGTTTCGAGAAGAACAGGCAGTGGCGCCAGAAAACTAAGGCGCCTAGCCAGTATGTATAGGAAAGTAGCTAAAGAAACGTCCAAAGACCATTTCAGAGTGGTCTTTGGACGTTTTTTGGATAGATGACGGCTTATAAAATTTATGCGCTATACAGGCTAATGTCTCACGCTATCATAGTGATGTTACGAAAAAGGTGAAATTTAGCCCCGCAAGAATTGGGTTGACGGTAACAAGGACCGCTTGACCTTTAAGGCTTGCCCCTCTTCAGGAAGCGTCTAAAAAGCTTTCCTAACGTATTTTTTCTACTTTTCCCGATGTTTTTAGATCATTTGCCACGGCTTCCTTCATTTCATCAAATGCTTGCTGGCTAGTTGTGATGTTTAAAATGAACTGGACGGCTTCTTCTTGTGTAAATTTCGTGGTATACCCATTCATCATAAATAAGGTGAGCATCGCCACGAGGGCGGTGCGCTTATTGCCGTTTTGAAAGGGGTGCCTTTTCGCTAGATTGATAGCTAAAATCGCAGCTTTATCATGGATTGTTGGGTATAAGGCTTCACCAAAAACCTCTTGTTGCGGTTGATTTACCGCCATATCCAAGGCGGCTGCGTCCTTGATCCCGATTAGCTCCCCTGAAGAAACGGTTGTAATTAGTTTGGTGTTGATTTTTACGATGTCCTTTACTGTCAAATATCTCATAAGTCAACTAAATCCTTGATAGCTTTCTCGTATTGCGCCATCACGGAGTCGACAATGGCATCCACATCAACTTCATCTTCCGCTTTGACAATTTTTACAGAGCCATCTGTTTCAAAAAGATAACGAATCGATTCGCCAGTTTTCAAATTTAGCTTCTCTTTGACTTCGAGGGGAATGGTGGTGACATCACTATTTCCTGATTTTCGCACCTTATATTTTTTATCAGTATCTACATGGCTCACAGTCATCACATCTCCTTTTTGGATATACTTTATTATAATGTATCTATTCGTGATAGTAAATCGGTTCTATCAGGTAAAGGAAATTGGCAAAAATAGCAGACTTCGAATGCTGATGAAGAACATAAAATATCCAGCTTTTCCCCGAAAAGTGCTTAAGCTTTTTGGCGAAAAGCTTTTTTTAGATAAAGAACTTGTAAAAATTAAGTTTCAAAAAGGCTGATGTTTTAGGAATTAAATGATATATCATGCCGTCATTATGATGCCCGAAAAAGGTGAAATTTAGCTCCGTAGGAATTGGGTTGACGGTAGCTAGACCGGAAAATGCCAAATACAAAGCAATTTGTCATTTTCCTCTGAGCTTCAAACTTAGAGTAAGTGTCACAAGTGCCACTAACTCTAAGTACTTTCATCTCAGTCTTTGGAGCTACTGTCAATCCAATTCTACTCCGCTAAATCTCACCTTTTTCACAGTACTACCCTACAAGAAAATAATTTGCTGGATTTACGAAGCAAAGGGAATAAATCGATTATCGATAAAACAGGGGGGACTTGCTGGAGGAGAATTCCTCGGGTAGTAGTACTAAGGATGTCCGAGGAATTACTTGTTGTGTCCAACGTTTTTTGTTGGACTTACAACAAGTTTGACTTCGGCAAGGTAAATGACAACTGTTCTTTAGTTGGCATTTACCGGTCCCACTACCACCCGAGGGATTCTCCGGAAGCAAGGCTGCTCTGTTTTTTTATTACGCAAAAAATCTCTTTCATGTTCCAGAAACCTTGCAAATTTTCTGATTAGGAAGAAATCCCTTGCTCTATCAAGGCTTTGATTTACTTTGCCCTTTGATAGTTGTTCGCTGTAACATTTAAAAGGGGGTTTTTCGAAAAATCTTTGGTGTTGGTAATATAGCCCTGCTGTCTTTGTGAAGATATAATCAAGCCATCAAGAAAGTGGAGGTAGCAAGATGGTTCCCAAAATTGTAAAAATGGAAGTCGTACCAGTAGCCGGCTATGACAGCATGCTGATGAATCTCAGTGGTGCCCATGGTCCTTACTTTACACGGAATATCGTGATTTTAACTGATGATCAAGGACGCACCGGGTTAGGGGAAGTTCCTGGAGGCGAAAAAATTAGAACAACTTTGGAAGCGGTTCAAGAGTTAGTCGTGGGCCGACCGGTTGGCGAATATAAAAACATTGTAAAAGACATTCAAGACAAATACAGTCAGCTAGATGAAGGCGGTCGGGGAGCCCAAACCTTTGACTTGCGGACGACGGTGCACGTGATGACCGCAGTGGAAGCACCTTTGTTGGACTTGTTAGGTCAGCACTTAAACGTCCCTGTGGCGGCTCTTTTAGGGGATGGTCAAGTACGGGAATCCGTGAAGTTCTTAGGCTATTTGTTCTATGTGGCGGATAAAAACAAAACCGACTTGCCTTATTTGGAACATGATGATGACTCCGATGCGTGGGGACGTTTGCGCCGGGAAGAGGCGATGACGCCAGAAGCGATTGTAGCTTTGGCGAAAGCGGCCCATGAGCGTTATGGCTTTGAAGATTTCAAACTAAAAGGCGGCGTGTTACCGGGACCAGAAGAAGTCAAAGCAGTACGGGCCTTGAAAGAAGCCTTTCCAAATGCCCGCATCACCTTGGATCCCAATGGCGGCTGGTTGTTGAAAGACGCATTGGAATATGCCAAAGACTTAAAAGATATTGTAGCTTACGTGGAAGATCCATGTGGGGCGGAAGGCGTCTTTTCCGGTCGGGAAACGATGGCAGAATTCCGACGCCTGACTGGTTGTCCGACAGCAACCAATATGGTGGCAACCGACTGGCGGGAGATGAAAGCTTCCATTCGTTTGGATAGTGTGACGATTCCGTTGGCGGATCCGCATTTTTGGACGATGCAAGGTAGCGTGCGGGTGGCGCAAATGTGTCACGATTTCGACTACACATGGGGCGTCCATTCCAACAATCACTTCGATATTTCCTTGGCAATGGTGGCCCACACTTGTGCCGCAGCGCCAGGTGAAGTCAATGCTGCCGATACCCACTGGATTTGGCAAGATGGCCAAGGCTTGACCAAACACTCACCAGAAATCCATGACGGAGCGATTGCCGTTCCTAAAGATGTTCCAGGGCTAGGCTTGGAATTGGATCGGGAAAAATTAGCCGCGGCTCATGCTTTGTATTTGGAAAAAGGCCTCGGTGCCAGAAACGATGCTATCGCCATGCAGTACTTGATCCCTGGCTGGGAGTTTGATCCAAAACGGCCATCTTTGGTGCGTTAACAAGCTAGGCTGTCAGGAGCCGGTCGCGACGGTGTGGCTAGCTCGTGAAGTCCTAGATGGAGAGAGGAAATGACGGAATGAAGTTTGAGATAGAGAAGATCAAAGGGATTATCGTGCCCTTGATTACCCCGGTGGATGCCGAGGAAAAAATCGATGAAGCCCGTTTGCGAAAAATCGTCAACCACGTGATTGATCACGGTGTTCACGGCATTTTAGCTTTTGGTAGTAACAGCGAGTTTTACATGTTTGAAGACGAGGAAATGTTGCAAGCCACTCGCATCATTTGCGAGGAAGCCAATGGTCGGGTGCCGGTCTTCTTCGGAATGGGCAAGATTCGCACCAGTCACAGTGTGGCGCTAGCGAAAAAAGCGGCGGAACTGCCAGTAGCTGGGATTTCCATTTTGCAACCGATGTTTATCAAACCCACTGACGAAGCCTTGTACCACCACTTCCGGAAGATTGCGGAAGCCGTACCAGAAACCATGGTCCTACTTTATAACAATCCTGGACGAGCTGGTTACACCATGAGTTTGCCAGTCGTTCGTCGTTTGGCTCATGATGTGGCCAATATCGTGGGGATGAAGGATTCCAGCGGTGACGTGACTTACTTAAGTGAAGTCATCCGCCAAAACCAAGACGTGGACTTCCGGGTGATGGCCGGTAAAGATACGATTGTCTATCCAGCCTTGGCAGTGGGAGCAGTGGGGAGTGTTTGTTCCACCGCTAATATGTACACCGAGTTGGTGGCAGGCATTTACGACAAATTTGTCGCGGGGGATC
This sequence comes from Enterococcus diestrammenae, assembly GCF_049384045.1. Classification (NCBI taxonomy): domain Bacteria; kingdom Bacillati; phylum Bacillota; class Bacilli; order Lactobacillales; family Enterococcaceae; genus Enterococcus; species Enterococcus diestrammenae. The sequence continues at coordinate 78,353 of NZ_JBMRGR010000003.1, read as the reverse complement.
TTAAAGGGGCCTTGGAGAATCAATTCAAATTGAATCCGATTCGGTTATCCCAAGATGCCGCCAGTTTCCCGGCAGCCACCAAAGATATGGCCAACTTGATGGGCTTGGACATGGGGGCTTCGATTTTACCGACGGAAGCCACCACCGGAGTTATTTTGGAAAAGATGAAAAACGAGATGAAAGCAGGCGGCTTTTTATAAGTAGAGGAGGGACATCATGGAACCAAAAAAAATTGTGATTGCCATGGATTCCTTCAAAGGTAGTGCCACCAGCTTGGAATTGGCAGAGTGGTTGGAAAGCGGGATTCACCGGGTGCAACCAGACATTCAAGTGACGAAAATACCGATTGCTGATGGTGGCGAGGGGACGATTGCGGCCTTGATGCTGGCTTTAAACGGGCGGTGTCTGACAGTCGAAGTCAACAATCCCCTCGGTGAACCCACCAAGGCCTCCTTTGGGATCACCGAACAGCAAATCGCCTTTATTGAAATGGCCAAAGCTAGCGGGATTACCTTGATTGAGCAAACGGAAGCCAATGCGTTGCAAGCTTCCAGCTACGGCTTAGGGCAATTGATCGTGGCGGCCCTGGATCAAGGGGCCAAGGAAATCTATGTCGGCATCGGTGGCAGTGCTACCAATGATGGTGGCGTGGGGATGGCCCAAGCGTTGGGAGTCTCTTTCAAAGATACCCACGGACAAGAAATCGCTCCGGGGGCAGCCGGCTTGGCAGAGTTGGCTACGATTGATATTTCCCGGCTGGATCCTCGGGTGTCCCAGACAGCTTTTCACATGCTGTCAGACGTGGCCAATCCTTTGACAGGAGACAATGGCGCAATCCGCATTTACGGTGGGCAAAAAGGCTTACCGGAAAACCGGATGGCAGAAGTCGATGGTTGGATGCAACAGTATCGCCAGCGGATTTCTGACTTAGTCGGGGAAGATATCGGTGCCAGAGCCGGTGCTGGCGCTGCCGGTGGGGTAGGGACGGCTTTGATGGCTTTTTGTCAGGCGGACTTTTACCAAGGTATCGACAAAATCCTCGAGCTGCTACAAGTCGAGAAGCAGATGGCTACCGCCGATGCCGTCATTACCGGCGAAGGCTTTATGGATGCTCAGAGTATCAACGGCAAAGCCCCGATTGGCATTGCCAAAATGGCGAAGCGCTATGATTTGCCGGTGATTGCCATCGTCGGCGGCGCAGCGGATGAGTTGGCACCGCTTTATGAAGCTGGCATTGATTTGGTGCTGGGGGCAGTCAATCGGCCCATGACCTTAGCAGAGGCCATGGACCATGTCAAAATCAACGTGATCAACGCGGGAGAAACAGCAGCCCGTGCATTAATGATATGAGAAAGGTGAATGAATAATGAAAGTTGGATTTGTAGGTTTAGGAATTATGGGACGTCCCATGGCAAAAAATGTCGTCAAAGCAGGCTATGAAGTGACGGTTTTTGACTTTAATCAAGAAGCGATTGACGATTTGGTGGCTCACGGCGCGAAGGCAGCTGACAGCGGAAAAGCGGCCGCCCAAGAAGCCGATGTGGTCATCACCATGTTGCCAAACTCACCAAACGTCGAAGCGGCCTTATTTGCCGAAAATGGGATTGCAGAAGGCTTGCGTCCCGGGGCGACAGTCATCGACATGAGTTCCATCGCACCAAAAGCCAGCCAAGCCTTTGCTGAACGTTTGGCCAAACAAGAGGTGACGTTCTTGGATGCACCGGTTTCTGGTGGCGAACCTAAAGCCATCGATGGTACGATTGCTGTCATGTTAGGTGGGAACCAAGAAGTCTTCAATCGTTACGAAGAATTGTTGAACACCATGGCTTCGACTGTGACTCGTGTCGGGGAAGTCGGCGCTGGTAACATCACCAAATTGGCTAACCAAATGATCGTCGCTATCAACATCGCCGCGATTTCAGAAGCCTACTCCTTGGCGAAAAAAGCAAATGTCGATCCTGAAGCCGTCTACCAAGCAATCCGCAGCGGGTTGGCGGGCAGTACTGTCATGGATCAAAAATCCAACAAAATCTTCTCTGGTGATTTCGAACCAGGCTTCCGCATCGAGTTGCACATTAAAGACATGCAAAACGTCTTGGAAACTTCGCAAGCGGTCAACGTTGCGACGCCATTTAGCTCTTTGGCGATGGACATCATGCAATCTTTGAAAGCACACGGCTTAGAAAAGAAAGATCATTCAGCGATTGCCAACTTCTATGAACTGATGAATAACATGAAGTTGCAAGGCTAATTGATATGCAGGCAAACGAGGACGGGCTCCCAACAACTCTTCCGTCCTCGCAAGCTTTGCGGGTTTCGCCAGCACTAGTGAACAACTTGTAACCGCTTTTATCTAAAGGGTGAGATTGGTGGAACCAGCTTAAAATTTTAGTTTCATTTGTATAAAATTTCACAATGAAAACCAAATTTGAAATTAGTTGAACGGAGGAAACACCGTGGAAAAAAATGTACAAGCGACTCCTGAAAGCCCAGTTAGCGGTCAAAAAGCAGGGGGCCACAAAGTCAAAGATTTCTTGAAAACCATTGGACCAGCCGTGATTACCGTCTTTTCTTGGCTAGGGGCCGGGGACATCATCAGTTCGGCCGTATCAGGCTCGACATACGGCTATGCCTTGATGTGGATTTTGGTCATCTCATTTTTGATCCGTTTTGTGATTGTAAATACCATGACGCGCTTTGAATTGATGAATATCAAAGGTGGCTCGATGGTGGAAGCTTTTGCAAGTATCAGTAAAATTTATCCAATCTTCTTAGGCATCGCGGCTTTAGTGATGGGGAACTTGACGATTGGGTATATCTTAAAAGGGGCGGGACAATCTTTAGGATGGTTCTTAGGTTTTGGCCCAGCGACGATGTGGTCAGGTATTTTAGCTGTTATTATCGTGTTATTATTAGGTCGCAGTGTCTTTGCCAAACTAGAATCCATCTTCAAAATTTTCTTGGCAGTATTGGTGGCAGTCTTCATCGCATTGGCCATTTATTGCCAACCGGATCCAGCCGAAATCGTTCGGGGCACTTTCTTGTTCCAATTGCCAGAATCTAGCGGGACATATGATGTCATGTTGGTAGTCTTAGGTTTAGTCGGAGCCACTGCTGGTTCCTTGGCAAACTTATTCCACGGCATCAACTTGTCAGAAGGGGGCGTCCGCAACCCTGAAGACATGAAAGGGCAAACCAAGAGCTTGCTGTTTTCTGTGGTAGCTGGGGCTATTTTGGTGCTTTGTGTTTGGATCGTCGGGGCGGATATCTTGCGTCCCAATGGTATCGAAGTGAACTCCTTGCAAGACATCGGTACTGCTTTGGAACTTTACTTAGGCGTCGTTGGTGCGAAAATCTTCTACTTGGGCGTGTTCGGTGCCTTGTTCTCCGCGGCAGCAAGTTCTGCTATCGGTTTTGGCAAATTAGCCATCGCCAACTTGAACGAATTGATGCCTAGCCGGAAAGGGCGCTACGAAAAATTCCAATATGATAAAATTTATCCAATCGTAGTCATCGGTTTGATGGCAACGGCCTTCATCTGGTCCTTGCCAGCTATGCCAGGTCAAGTTTACATGACCTTGTTTGTCAACTCCTTGAATGTGGTTATCGTGCCAGCCATCGCTTGTGGTGTCTTGTATGTCACCAACAGTAAGAAATTCATGGGAGAAAACCGCAACAACCTCTTTGAAAACATTGTCTTGGCAGCAACCACCATTTTGGCGATTGTCTCAGTCTTCAAAACTTTCTTCTAAACCAATCTTTTAAACTTATCTGCCGCTAAAGGGACTTCCCTTGGCGGCCCTTTTGACGAAAAAATACCCGGTGGCGACAGTCCATGTTAAAATCGGGAGAGAGCAAACTGGAGGAACTATCGATGGCAAAAAAAGTTTACATTCCCCAAGATATCGCAGAAGTCGGCAAAACTTACTTGCAAGACCGCGGCTATGAAATCGTGATGGGCACCAGCACCGATGCTGGCACCGTCGTGGAAGAAGCCCAAGGAGCAGAAGGGGTCTTGCTGCGACTGATGCCCTTTACAAAAGAAATCATCCAGCAACTGCCAAACTTGAAAGTCATTTCCCGCCATGGCGTTGGCTTTGACAATGTGGATGTAGCCAGTGCGACAGAAGCTGGCGTTTGGGTGACCATCACCCCGATGGCTAACGCAAGCTCCGTGGCTGAAACCACCTTGACTTTGTTATTAAATTTGGCCAAACGCATCCAATCTGACGTGGATCACATGCGCCAAGGGGATTTCTTCTACAAGAATCACAACAAAGGCATGGACCTCGCTGGCAAAACAGTCGGCCTCGTGGGCTACGGCAAAATCGGTCGGGAATTTGCGCGGAAAATGGGAGCGTTGGATGTCGATGTTTTAGTCCATGACCCTTTTATCAAAGCGTGTGAATACGGCCAGTTGGTTTCCCGTGACGAACTCTTGGCAAAAGCTGACTTTGTTTCCTTGCACCTGCCTGCTACAGCTGAAACAGAAGGCTCATTTGGCGCTGGGGAATTCAAGAAAATGAAAAACAGTGCCTCACTAATCAATGTCGCCCGCGGTAGTCTGGTAGATGAACCTGCTTTGATCGCTGCTTTAGAAAACGGCGATATCGCTGGTGCGGCCTTGGACGTCTATTCCCAAGAACCATTGCCGTTGGACCATCCGTTTTACAGCATGGAAAACGTCTTGTTGACGCCTCATATCGCGTCTAACACCGTGGAAACCATGGACCGGATGGCGCTTCATGCCGCTCAAGAAATCCATCGCGTACTTTCCGGGGGCAACCCAGAATGGCCGGTTAATCGGGTGTAAGAAGCTGACCTGATTTCCCATGGCTGACTGATTTTGAAGAAAAGTATTTCATAAAATAAAAATAAGCACGGGCAACAATTGTTGATTGAAAAATCAAGTTGTTGCCCGTGCTATTTTTTTCGAAAACCAGTTTTGAACACAGGATTTCGGATAATCTATTTATTTTCGGTAATGATTCCGAAAAGCGCTAGGGGCGAGACCATATTTTTTGGTAAAACTTTTTGAGAAGAAGGCTAGGCTATTAAATCCCGAAGCATAGGCGATTTCTTCAATTCCTTGATTGGTATTTTTCAAGAGGGATTGGGCATGATTCATCCGTAATTCTTGTAGGTATTGCTTCGCTGAAACGCCATAAACTTTCTTCATACAACGAGAAACATAGGTGGGATGGAAACGCAAGCGATCGGCAATTTCTTGGATTTCGAGAGGCTCGGTATAGCCTTCATTGATCAAAATGGCGGCCTCTTTGGCAAGGTCGCGAATAGCTGGAGAAAAATCACTAGAAAGATTTGTCATCAATACTTTAAAGAGCTGTAGCAACAGGGCTTCTCTTTCTAAGAGCTGTTCATCACTGACTACTTTGTAAAGTTCATATAATTTTTCAAAATGTTGCACTAAGACATCTGCATGGGTAAGGGTAAAAAATTGGGGCAAAATCAGCTCCTTGGGATGAAGACGTTCTTGCGTAGTGGTTGTCTCCCAGATACCAGTGGTTTGAAAATGAACCCAATAAAAATCGGTAAGTTGATCCACTGGTTGCTGGCTGTAATGGTGGAGGTAGGGTTGCAGGATTAATCCTTGGTTGGCTTTAACCGCAAAGCTATTCGTTTCTTCTGTCAGGTACAAACAACCTTTCGTAACAAAAATAAAATCAAAAAATTCGAAATTTTGCCGGTCAATATGAGTATCACCAGGCAAATAAGTATCTTTGTTGGATTCTTCAAAGTAAGGGAAAGGTGGCAGCTTAAAGTGGAAGTAATTCATCAGAAACTCCTGTCTTAAAAAGTACAAATTTTGGTTGCTTTGGTGGATTGATTATACTCGAAAAAAATCTAAAATGAAAGCAGTAAAGAAAGCGCATACGTTTTAAGAGGAGGAATAACGTGGAAACAATCAGCAAAGTAACTTTGAAGGGTCAATTTGAAAAACTACCCTTAGGAGCAATTAAACCGGCAGGATGGTTGAAAGATCAGTTATTGATCCAAGCTAACGGGATGACTGGTCAATTGGAGGAACACTGGGAAGATGTCGGTAGCGACAGTGCTTGGCTTGGCGGTGAGGGGGAAGGTTGGGAGCGAGGACCGTATTATTTGGATGGTCTCGTCCCGTTAGCCTACTTACTTGATGATCACACCCTAATCAAAAAAGCACAAAAATGGCTTGACTGGATATTAAGCAGTCAAGATGCTGAGGGCTGGTTTGGCCCCACGAAGGATCGGGATTGGTGGAGTCGGATGATTGTCACGAAGGTCTTGATGCAATACCAAGAAGCCACCGGTGACGAACGGGTGATACCCTTTTTATTACGCTATGCCGAGTATCAGTTGCAGCATTTACCCAAACGCCCTTTAGCTGAGTGGGGGAAATACCGTGCCGGCGAAAATATTCTGGTGTGGCAATGGTTGTATCAACAAACAGGAGCTGCCTTCTTAATTGAGGTTATCACTTTATTGCAGGAGCAAGCCTTCGACTGGGCGGGGCTCTACCAGGATTATCCTTTTAGACGGTATGTGACAGAATTTAGTCATGAAAGTCATGTGGTCAATGTGGCTATGGCTCTGAAGTATTACGGGTTGGATTATCGTTTGTCAGGAGATTCCCAACAGCGGGAGTTGTTAGATCAGGCCCTTAAACAATTGATGGTTTATCATGGACAGCTCCACGGTATGGTTTCCGGGGATGAATGGCTCGCAGGCACCCATCCTAGCCAAGGGACGGAACTGTGTTCAATCGTGGAATATATGTATTCTATGGAAACGTTGTTGGCAATATTTGGGGATACCACTTTTGGTGACCGATTGGAAAGAGCAGCCTTTAATGCCTTACCTGCTGCCATCAGTCGTGACTGGCTCGCTCATCAATATGATCAACAAGTGAATCAAATTTGCTGTGACCATAGCAAAAGAAATTGGACAGAAAATGGTGATGATGCCAACTTATTTGGTTTAGAGCCGCACTTTGGTTGTTGTACGGCGAATATGCATCAAGGTTGGCCAAAGTTTGTCAGTAGCCTTTGGATGCAAGATCAAGAAGGGCTAGTCTGTCAGAGTATTAGCCCCTGTGTGGTCGATAATGGTGAGGTGAAAGTGACGGTAGCTAGCCATTATCCATTTCAACATCAGGCGCTTCTCAAAGTTGCTAGTCAGGTGTCAACTATCTTGAAAATTCGAATCCCTACATGGGTCGACACTGTCACGTTACTTAAGAATGAACAATCCGTTGAAGTCAACATTCAAAATGGTTACTTGATTATCGGACAGGCAGCCGGCTATGAGCAGTACCAACTTTCTTTTGCGAGTCATGTCCAACAGGAAAGCCGCGCCCAAAAAGCAATTGGCATCAGCTATGGACCGTTGTTATTTGCCCTGCCTATTGAAGAAAAGTGGCAAGTCGTGAAAGGCACCGCCCCCTTCTTTGATTGGCAAGTGACTCCTCAGTCAGATTGGCGCATTGCTTTATCGGTCAATGCCGCCTACCAAGTGGTGACTAATGGGATAACCAGTCAGCAAGTTTTTGATAGCCGACATTCCCCAATTGAGGTGAGAACCACGGGCTGGAAAGCACAGAATTGGCAAGTGGAAAACCACTCGGCGGGAACACCACCCTATCAAGTCGAGGTGGGTGAGGCCCAAGAAATCACCTTGGTACCATACGGTGGAGCCAAATTACGTATAGCAGAATTTCCCACAATAGATAGCCGAAGCTAGGAGGTAGGAAAATGGAGACAACGCTCACCATGAAAAAACATAAGCTAAAAAGTAAACGAAAAGTAGTTGATAGATGGGGTTCTTTCCTTTTTGTCTTGCCTTTCTTGTTGGCATTCACTGCATTTTTGTTAATTCCAATTGGTTACGGTATCTATATCAGTTTATTCCAGTGGAACTTACTAGATGAGAATCCGGTTTTTGTAGGATTGAAAAACTATCTTCAACTGTTTACAAAGGGGAGTTACACTTATGAAGTCTTCTTTAGTACTTTAGGACATACCATGCTTTACGCTGTTATTGCAGTACCGTTGTTTACGATTACTTCGTTAGGTTTAGCAATATTAGTCAATGCTGTCATTCCGAAGCTAACTGGTCTTTTTCGAACGATATTCTTTTTCCCATATGTCCTTTCTTTATCGGTGATTGGTGCCGCGTGGGCCTTGATATTCAATCCGGGGGCTGGTCTCTTAAATGCTCTGCTAGCGGCAATTGGTTTAAATCCTGTCGCTTGGAATGCAACACCAGGTGGGGCGTGGACGATGATTATTGTTACCTCTCTTTGGTGGGGCATTGGCTTCAATATGTTGCTCTTTATTAATGCGTTAAATAATATTTCCAGCGAACTATTCGAAGCAGCAGAGATTGATGGTGCGTCTACATGGAAAAAATTTCGACACATTACCTTACCATCAATTCAACCAATCATGCTTTATGTAGTGATTACTTCTACGATTGGAGCATTTAATCTGTACGGACAACCATTACTATTAACTGCTGGAGGACCAGGGACGTCTACAAAAGTTACCATGATGTCAATTTTGGATGAAGCTTTTATTCGTCACCAATTAGGATCAGCTTCAGCTATGGCAGTTGTCTTGGGATTAATTATCGGATGTTTTATTCTTGTTCAGTTTATGATTTCGCGTAGAAAGGGGCATTAACCATGACATATTCTTCAAGACGAAGGGTTTTAGCGACAATTTTTGCTGGAGTGATCGCATTGTTCTTCTTAGTTCCTACGATCTGGATTGTTTTAACGGCTTTTAAGACAGATGCTGAGGCCTTACGTGGAGGCATCAATTTTTGGCCGGACCAATTTACTTTTGAGAATTTTGCTTATCTTTTTTCACCAGATAATTATGAAGTTGATGTAGTTGGCTGGCTTAAAAATACACTGATTGTTTCAACCGTCGGAACAACGGCAGTGGTTCTGATTGACTCAATGGCAGCTTATGGACTGGCTCGCTTAAATGTTCCCTTTAAACGCGTGATTATCCTGTTGATTATGGTGAGTATGTTGATACCAGGAGTGATTACGTTACTACCACAGTTTCTAAATTTTGCCAATTTAGGATTGCTGAACACATACGCTGTTATGATCCTACCGGTGACAGCTAGTACAACTGGTGTCTTTTTACTTTATCAATTTCTTCGGAGTTTTCCTGCGGCTATTGAGGAGTCGGCTGTTTTGGATGGGGCCAATAAATGGCAAATCTTTTGGCATGTTGTCTTACCCAACGTCAAGCCGATGGTAGTGACGTTAGCTGTGACGACGTTTATCGGACTTTACAATGATTTTCTGTGGCCCTTAGTGACTATCAATCGGAATCAGTTAAAAACAATTACAGTCGGTGTGGCCAATATGATGTCTGGTTCATTATCTGTCAGTTATGGACGATTAATGGCTCTATCATTGTTATCATCGATCCCTATGCTAATTGTCTTTATTGTTGCGCAGAAGCAATTAGTCAAAGCAATCACCCACACGGGGATTAAATAAGGAGGCGAGTAATTTGAAAAAACTGTTTTCAGCAATCCTGATTTTGATTGGAATAATGAGCATGAGTGCTTGTACGAAATCAGATGCATTAGTAAAAGAGGGGAAAATTACCATTACTTATTGGGCATCGATGGGGGGCGCTGATTCTGAAGCAATGCAAAAAATTGTTCATGGATTTAATACGAGTCAGGATCGATATGAACTGGATGCACAATTTATTACAAGTGATTACTATAAAAAAATGGATCTGACGGTTGCCAATAATATGGTTGGGATGCCAGATGTGATGGTGATGCATTCGGATAAATTAGCAACCTATGCTAAACGAGGAATTCTAGCACCGATTTCTGATTTAGGTCAGTCATATTTGCTTGTGGAGGACTCATACAGCGAAACAGCTTGGAAGGCAGGAGAATTTGAAGGGGTCCATTATACCGTACCATTGGATATTCACGGACCAGTAATGTATTACAATAAAGCCCTCTTTGCTGAAGCAGGACTGGATCCAGAAAATCCACCCACCGATATGACAAGTTTTTTGGAAGCTGCTCAAAAAACAACACATGGGGATAACTATGGTTTTGTGATGTCAACAGATTTTATTAATGAATTTTTGTTAGAATCAATGGTGGAACAACATGGATCGAGTTTTTTTGATAATCAAAATTACCCAAACTTCAATACTTCTGAAATGCAAGATGTGTTGCAATTTGAAATGGATTTGATACACAAATATCAAATCACACCAAAAGATGATTACGATACAGTCGGAAATTTTTTGCGAGGGAATGTGGCAATGATTTTCAACGGTCCATGGAGCGCCCCAACATTTGAAAATGCTGATTTAGATTGGGGAATGGCCGAAATTCCACAGTTTTATCATGAAAAACAAGCTGTTACCTGTAAATCACATCAATTCGCAATCCCAGCAACACTCACCGATTCTGATAAACAAGCAGGAGTAAAGGCGTTTTTGGAGTACGTCAGTCAGAAATCCATGAATTGGTCAAACTCTGGTCAAGCACCGGCCTCGAAAGCCGTTTATGAAAGTAGCGAATTTTAAGAGAAACCACAACTTGCCATGGCTAAACAATTTAAACGAGCGGTCTTTACCCCTCAAGTGGATAGCATTGGTTTGTACAGTCAAATGCTTTATGCCCAAGTTTCCGAAATCCTCTATGGTCGGAAATCAATCGCAGAAGGATTGCTCCAAGCCCAAAAAGATGCGGAAAACATGTATCAAGCGGAACATCTTGGGAAATAAGGGTCTTTAAAAACTGGCTCATTTGCTAGCCTATCATGTAAATAAAAAAATGCACGTCATACCTTTCAATTGGAAGGAGGACGTGCATTTTTCTTATCGCTTTGGTTTTAGGTAGGAACCTAGTTTGTCATAATTTTTGAGAGGTGAAGGCGTTTTTCAACCTTTTTTCTAGTAAATTTTGAAACAAGTCTATTGTCATTTGGGGTAACTGTCGATTGCTGAGAAAGCTTTACCCTCGCAAATCATCCAAAAATTCAGTCTTACTAGCGGTTTTTTCATCTTTCATCTTGATGACTTTTGCCGGAGAGCCCGCGACGACTGCGCCGGCGGGGACATCTTGGGTGACGACTGCGCCGGCTGCGACCACCGCACCTTGCCCGACCCGGACGCCTTCCAAGACGACGGCATTGGCACCGATGAGGACGCCGTCTTCCACCACGACAGGAGCTGCTGAAGGGGGCTCCAAAACGCCAGCCAAGACTGCACCGGCACCGATGTGGGCATTTTTGCCGACGGTAGCGCGCGCGCCGAGGACGGCCCCCATGTCAATCATAGAGGCTTCACCGATGACTGCACCAATGTTGATGACGGCCCCCATCATGATGACGGCGTTTTTGCCGATGGAAACTTGGTCGCGAATAAAGGCTCCCGGCTCGATGCGGGCGTCCACTTCAGTGAGATCCAGCAGGGGAATGGCGGAGTTGCGTCGGTCATTCTCCAAGTAAGAATCGGTGATAAGGGGGGCATTTTGAGCGAGAAATTCGGTCAGCTCTGAGTGATCCCCGATAGCAAACCAAAAATTGCCAGTGCCAAAAAGTTTCACGCCGGGTACCGGTTTGGCCTCAGCTAGCTGGCCATTTAGGTACGCTTTGACGGGAGTAGCTTTTTCGGCATTTTTAATATAGCGGGCGAGTTCATAAGGATCGGAAAATTGCATCTGCATCCCTCCAAGTTTTTTAGATAGTATTGGCGTCTTAAGCCTGATTGAGTAAGTCTTGCATATCGTACATGCCGGCGGGTTGGTCGGCTAAAAAGACAGCCGCTTTCAAGGCGCCATTGGCAAAGATATCCCGGGACAAGGCCGTGTGTTTCAACTCGATGATTTCATCAGGACCGGTGTAAATCACCGTGTGCTCCCCGGGAATCGTGCCTCCCCGCACCGCGTGGAGGCCTAGCTCACTTAGCGGATTGTCCAACTCCAAGCCGTGGCGGCCGTAGATATAAGTTTTCGGTTCAGCCAAGGTGTCATTGATAGCATCGGCCAGCAGCAAAGCGGTACCGCTGGGGGCGTCTTTTTTCTGGTTGTGGTGTTTTTCCACGATTTCCATATTGAAGTCAGCTTCCAAGGCGGGGCTGATGGCTTGCAAGGCTTTGATCAAAACGTTGATCCCAAGAGACATATTGGCGGAAACAAAGATGGGGATGACGTTACTGGCGACTTGCAGCATGGCTTTGGTGTCGTTGTCCAGACCGGTTGTCGCAACCACCAGAGGCAAGTTTTTTTCTACGCAGGCTTTGACTAAGTCGGGGACGACACTGTGGTGAGAAAAGTCGATGACCACGTCGGCAGCTTCTGTCAGCTCAGCAGGGGTGGCATAGACGGGAAAAGCTGCGGTAATTTCCGGATGTTGATCGATCCCAGCGACGACAGTTAGCTTCGGATCGGCGGCGATTTGGGCTTGCAAGACCTGACCCATCCGCCCCTGCACCCCGCTTAAGATGATTTTTTTCATGGGTGAAGACCTCCTGAGTTGATTTCGGTAAACAGACGGAAAAAAGGGCAACCCACTTCTGGGAATCACCTTCAGCTCTGTCTGTCACAAGTGCGTAAGGTAGCTTACAAAAGACCGTAAGCTGTCATTTCTTTTTTCAATAACGCTAAGGTGCTGTCTTCTGGCGCGTCCAAGGGCAGGCGATAGTGGCAATCACACTTGCCTAACAAGGACACAGCGGCTTTGACTGGCACCGGATTGACTTCAGTGAAGATGGCGTGAATCAGTGGCAATTGCGCCAATTGAGTCTTTTGGGCCGCTTGTAAATCTCCGGCCAAATAATCGTGGACCATCTTGGAAGTTTCCGCTGGCAAGAGATTGGCGATGGTAGAAATCACGCCGCTGCCTCCCACAGATAACAAGGGCAAGACTTGATCGTCGTTACCGGAGTAGACTTGGAAGTTGTCATCTGCCAATTGACAGATTTCCACGATTTGGGAAATATTGCCACTAGCTTCTTTGATTCCTTGCACGTTGGGTATTTTTTTCAACTCCGCCACCATCGCAGGGGTCAAGTTTAAGCCAGTGCGGCTAGCGACAGAGTACAAAATCACCGGGATCGAGACCTTTTCACAAATGGCTTCGTAGTGTTTCACCAGACTTTTGCTGGTGGCTTTGTTGTAATAAGGCGTCACCACCAAAAGAGCGTCGGCGCCTACACGTTCAGCTTCCATGGAAAGATGAATCCCGTGCTGGGTATCGTTTGACCCGGTGCCACCAATGACTGGAATCCGTCCGGCAACTTGTTTCACGACTGCTTCAATCACGGCAATGTGCTCCTCGTCTTTTAACGTGGAAGCCTCGCCGGTGGTGCCACAAGCGATGATCGCGTCGATTCCTTGCTCCAAATGCCAATCTACCAAGGCCCGCAACTGTTCAAAATTCACGGTCCCATCGGCGTTCATGGGAGTGACCAAGGCCACGCCTGCTCCTGTAAAAATCCCCATCTTCTATCCCCAACCTTTCTTTATCAGCTCAGCGATCACGGCCAAAGCCTGCGATTGACTGAGAGGTTTTTCGTAATTGTTGCTGTGTTTTGCAAACTTCGAGTTTCTTTTCAATAGAAACAGGAAAAGTATTCTGAAAATGAATTTTTTTCCGAAAATTCTCGATATTACTAGGATTATACAATATAATAAGAGGAAATATTAGCAATTTTCGAAAAAAAACACATTTTTTGTTAGGGAGAGGTGGCGTAAGATGGAAATCAGTCAAGAAATTTTAGCCTATTTACCAGAAATCATCCGCTGGCGCAGAGACTTGCATCAACTGCCAGAATTAGGCTTGGAAGAATTTGCCACCACCGCTTATTTGAAAAAAGAACTGCAAGCCATGGGCTACACCGATATTCGCCAACCCTTAGCAACAGGGCTAGTGGTGGTGATTGATGCTGAAAAGCCGGGGAAAACCCTCGCTTACCGCAGCGATATTGATGCTTTGCCGGTGACTGAAGAAACTGGGGCGGACTTTGCCTCACCGATTGCCGGGCGCATGCATGCTTGTGGACACGATGGCCATATGGCGACGCTTTTGGGTTTTGCAAAGTATTTGGCCACTCATCGAAAAGCCCGCCAAGGCCGAATCGTCTTGCTATTTCAACCGGCAGAGGAAGGACCGGGTGGGGCCCAGTTACTGATTGACACGGGCCTGTTTACTGAGCTGGCTATTGAGGAAATCATCGGGCTTCATGTCTTTCCTGAGTTTCCAGAAGGGGTGATTGCTTGTCGACCCGGTGGCATGATGGCCCGCAATGGTGAAGTCACGATTACCGTGACCGGGCGCAGTGCCCATGGTGCCCAGCCGCAGCAAGGCCTCGATGCGCTTTTGGCCATGAGTGCTGTGATACAAGCCCTCCACACCATCATCAGTCGCAATCTCTCCCCACTGGAGGATGCCGTGCTGACCTTTGGCAAGATTTACGGCGGGGAAGCGATGAATATCATCCCCGGTGCCGTCACCATCGAAGGCACGATGCGAGCCTTTTCCGATGAGGTCTATGAAAGGATGGTGGCGCGGATTGAAGAAATCGCCAAGGGCGTGGCTGCCGGCTATGGCTGCCAAGCCAACGTGGTCTTTCATCACATGTACCGGGTGGTGGACAATCATCCGCCGCTAGTGGCAAAGCTTATGCAAGTCGCCGGTGACAGCTATGTGGAAACTCCGCCTTATCTGTTGGCAGAAGACTTCTCTATGTACCAACAAGTGGTGCCGGGGCTGTTCTTTTTTGTCGGGATTCGCAATCAGGAAAAAGGCTGGACCGCCCCGTTACACAGTGGCCAGATGCAGTTTGATGAAAAGGCGCTTTTGGCGGGTTTACAGTGTTATATCGATTTGCTAGGAGCCTTAAACGAGGAGGAAAAAAATGGTTAAAACGATTAAAAATGGCCACCTCTATTGGGATGGTTGCGATACGGTAGCCTTGGCAGAAAAATACGGCACTCCCTTGTACGTCATGTCGGAAAACGGGATTTTAGCCCGGACCCAAGAGCTGCATCGGGATTTTTTGGATAAATATGACAACGTGCGGGTGGCTTATGCCAGTAAAGCCTTTTGTACCCTAGCTATGTGTAAGTTGATGGAAAGAGCAGGGCTGGCGCTGGATGTGGTTTCCGGCGGCGAGCTCTACACCGCCATCCAAGCCGACTTTCCCCCTGAGCACATCGAGTTTAATGGCAACAACAAATCTCGCGAAGAGTTGGTGATGGCCATTGATTACGGGGTGGGGCGGATCATCGTGGACGGGCTACAAGAGCTCGCCTTAATTGAAGCAGTCTGTGCTGAGTTAGGGAAGAAGACTCAGATTCTTTTTCGGATTACACCGGAAATCAAGGCCGATACCCACGATTTTATCTCCACCGGCCAAAAGGATTCCAAGTTTGGCATTCCCCTTAATCCGGAAATTTTATTCCCACAGATTGAGGCGGCCCTTGCCTCAGAAGCGGTGGACTTGTTGGGCTTTCATTTTCACATCGGTAGTCAGTTGGCGGACAATAGCACCCATTTAGCGGCGGCAAAAGTCGCGCTGCATTTGGCCTTAGAGGTGAAAAAGCGCTATGCCTACGAGCTGCGGGAGCTAAACTATGGCGGCGGTTTTGGGGTGGAATATGTCGACGGGGATGTGCGCCAGCCTTACAGGTATTTCTTGGATCCGTTGATGGCGTTGACGGAGGCGTTTTGTGACGAACACCAACTGACCCGTCCGACGATCGTCATCGAGCCGGGACGGAGCATCGTGGCGGAAGCGGGGATTACCTTACACACCATCGGCAGCATCAAAGAGTTACCCACCATTCGCACCTATGCCTCCATTGATGGGGGCATGACCGACAACATCCGCCCGGGACTTTACCAGGCAGCTTATACCGGTCTGGTTGCCAATAAAGCCGACAGTGCCACGACTCAGGTGGTGACGATTTCCGGAAAAGCCTGTGAGAGTACCGATATTTTGGTGAAGGATTTGGCGGTGGCACCACTAGCGGCGGGGGATCTTTTCGCCACCTTTACTACTGGAGCATACGGGTATTCGATGGCCTCAAATTATAACAAACTACCGATCCCTGCCGTGGTGCTGGTCAAAGACGGGAAGGACCAGTTGATCGTCAAACGCCAAAGCTATGAACAAATGTTGCAAAACGAATGTTTACCA
Source organism: Enterococcus diestrammenae (assembly GCF_049384045.1). NCBI lineage: Bacteria > Bacillati > Bacillota > Bacilli > Lactobacillales > Enterococcaceae > Enterococcus > Enterococcus diestrammenae. Next base: position 62,151 of record NZ_JBMRGR010000003.1, on the reverse strand, counting down.
GAAAGGTGGTAGCCTATGGTGCTTTCATTTTCCAAAATGCAAGGAGCCGGTAATGATTTTATCATCATCGACAATCGTCAGACCGGCTATCGCCAAAGCCAGCTTCAGCAAATCGCGCGCCGGGTCTGCCAGCGGAAAATCTCGGTGGGCAGTGATGCCTTGATGGTGGTGGATCATCCCACTGATGCCAGGCAAGCCGATTTGCGGATGCGTTTTTTCAACGCCGATGGCAGCGAGGCGGAAATGTGTGGCAATGGCGCCCGCTGTCTAGCCCGCTACGCCTACGAACACAAGATTGCCGGCGAAAGCATGGTGATCGAAACCATGGCGGGATTCGTGCCAGCCTGGCGCTTGAGTCAGCGAAAATACAAGGTGCAACTCAATCCCCCAAGCGCGTATGAGACCGATTTGCCAGTGGCTACTTTAGCCCAAACAGGGGAGTTGCCCTTTTTGAAAGACATCGCCTTTGTGGATTACGTCGCGCTGGGAGAGCCGGCGATTCCCCATTTAGTGGTCCATTTGCCGCTACTGACTAGGATTGCGGATTTATCCCAGCTGAAACCACTAGCCCAGGCCTTGCGCCATTGGTCTCGTTTACCAAAAGGCGCCAACGTGAACTTCTTTGCCCTGCCTGATTCTAGCGAGGAACCCGTACTGGTGCGGACCTACGAACGTGGGGTGGAGGATTTCACCTTGGCTTGTGGCACCGGCTCCGGCTCGGTGGCTTACGCCTTGGTGCAACGAGGTCTAGCTACGAGTGGGCCTGACCAGCCGGTTGCGTTAGCAGTACCGGGAGGCTTGCTGGAGGTGGAAGTGACCGGGCCGACCTTAAATCTGATGGGGGACACGAATCTGGTAGTCCAAGGTCAGATTTGCGATGAAGACTTGGTGATTGCAAAAAGCGAGCCCTAAAATGAGTAGCTCCAGATGACGATATTGTCTGCGTTGGGCAGATCGTATCTACTCCCAGACAAAAAACGGTAAATCACCGACTGACCTCCTTTGACAAAGGTTAACGAAGACCGCAAAACGCCCCTAGCCGAGCAATGGCTAAGGGCGTTTTTGACAATAGGTGATTCGTTTATGGGGAAGATGCTAGTTGCTACGACTTAAGAAAAATGATACCACTGCGACTAAAATAACCGCTCCGATAATGGAAGGCACTAACGCCATACCTGCGAGTGACGGCCCCCAACTACCTAAGAGGGCTTGACCTAGCGCGGAACCCACTAAACCAGCGATGATGTTAGCAATCCAACCCATGCTCCCGCCTTTTCCGGTAATCGCACCAGCAATCACACCAATAATCGCACCGACAATCAATGACCAAATAATACCCATAATAATTTCCTCCTTTTTATTAGTTATCCTTAACTATCTTGTTTGCGATAGTTATCCCGAATTTCTTTGACTTTCAACAACACTGGGAGCAAAGTCGCCACCAATGAGAGAATCATCATGACTTTTCCTTGCTTTTTCATGGCTGTCAGTCCTTTCTTACAAGTTAATCGCTTGCCCGCCAGTCACACCGTAAATCTGGGCGGTGACATAGCTCGCTTCATTGGAGGCTAAAAAGACGTAGACTGGCGCCAGCTCCACTGGCTGACCGGCCCGTTCCATCAGCGAGGATTGGCCGAAATTAGGCAACTCCTCTTTTGGTTGACCTTCATCCAATTGCAACGCAGTCCAAATCGGACCAGGGGCTACCCCATTGACCCGGATGCCTTTTTTGGCCAAGGATTTTGCTAAACCAACAGTGAAATTGGCGATCGCCGCTTTGGTCACTGCGTAATCCAGTAAATGTTCACTTGGACTAAAGGCTTGCACAGAAGTTGTCGTCACAATAGCCGAACCTGCTGGTAGGTGAGGCAAGGCTTCCTTGACCGTCGCAAACATTGAAAGAATATTGACGTCAAAGGTATCTCGGACTTGTTCCATCGTCAGCTCTTCTAGGGAAGGTTGGCTGATTTGTTGGGCAGCATTTAATACCAACGTATCGAGGCCACCCAATGCTTCCACGGTTGCGGCCACCATCTTGGCTGGCGCTGTGGCATCTCGTAGATCAAAAGGCAAGAGCACTGCTTTGCGACCGGCCGCTTCAATATACTCCGCGACTTGTTGGGCATCCGGCTCTTCACCGGGATAAAACTGAATGGCGACGTCGGCTCCTTCTCTGGCATAAGCAATCGCTGCGGCACGGCCAATCCCCGAATCCCCACCGGTAATCAATACCTGGCGATTTTCCAAACGACCATGACCAACATAACTCTCCTCACCACAATCTGGGACGGGCTTCATCTTTTTTTGCAAGGCTGGAGTTTCTTGGTCCTGCTTTGGAAACGGCTCCTCGTAATATAACTTACGGGGATCTTTTAAAACTGGATCGTTCATTTTCTCACTCCTTGTTTTATTTTTTTTCTCCAATTTAATGGTAATCCAAATAGCAGTTCAGTTAAAGAAAAATGCTTATTATCAAAAAAAATCGTGGATATTTGACGATTTCTTTCGTTTCCTTTATGTTAGAAGTAAAGGGAAGTCGTTGGTTTTTGGTGGGAGAGTTCTCGTAAAAGGCACGGATTAATTAAGGGTGCCGATGTTTTTTACTGGTGATTCGCGATAAAAAAAGCGGACTGGCAATCCCACAAGGCAGCCTGAATGAGTCTCTGGGCAAGCAATTGTCCTAGAATTTGTGTAGGGTAACCATCGTCCATAAAGGCCCTGAAAGAGTTGTAATGAGTTGTTGGTGGCGTCAGCGGTGAAAGGTAGCGAGAAAAAAGGAGGAGTCAAAAAATGAAGAAATACCTCAAGTTTTTTGTCATGATTTTAGTGTCGACGGTGGCGATGTTTTTCATGATGTATTTGAATCTTTATGCCTTGAGTCATTTTTATTTCAGTCAAACGAGAGGGTTTATGGCTCTGTTGATGGGGGCGGCGATGGCGATTTTGATGTTGCTGTTTATGTGGAAAATGTACGCCAACAAAAAAGCCAACGTAGCCATTTTAGTTGCGAGCTTATTGGTGTTTGGTGGCTCGCTGTTTATGGTGCGCAGCCAGACGGCCGTAGACGATGTCGCCTGGTTAAAAGCGATGATTCCCCATCATTCCATCGCTGTGCTCACAAGTAGCCGGGCCGATTTGACTGATCCAGAGGTCAAAGCCTTGGCAGAAGAAATCATTGAAACCCAAGAAGAAGAGATTGAGAAAATGAAAGAGCTGATCAAGCGCTTAGAAGCAAATCCCTAAAGCGCCGCTGCTGGGATAACAGATATCCCAAAGCACTATGGGTTCCCACCTCCGTTTAGACTTGAGCTATCAAGGAAGCGGAGGTGTTTTTTATGCAGAAAACTTGGCAAGTAGCGAAAAAATGAAAAGTAAGGGAGTTCCCTTATTGAGAATAATTCTCAATAAGTATATGATAAGCCCGTAGCAAATGTGAAAGAGGACACAAGATAGAGGCGAAATGATCGATGGGACAAATGAGGGAAAGCCAATGGCAAATGATGGGGACTGTCATTACCATGAAAATCCCCGAAACTTGGGAGCTCAAAGGGACAGGGAAGGCTAACGTTGGTGTAGCGGAACCTTTGTTGCAGACTGCTGAAGCTTATTTACGACAGCAAGAACAACGGTTTAGTGCCAACTCGCCAACTTCTGAACTGGCGCAAGTCAATCAGCTAGCAGGTTCAGGCCAGTGGCTACCTATCCATCCCCAATTGTTCGACCTGATAGCCATTGGGCGAAAACACAGTCTGGCTTCTGGAAGTCAGTTAAACATCGCTATTGGTCCTTTAGTGCAGACTTGGCGCATTGGCTTTGATGATGCGAAAGTCCCTAGTCCCCAAGCAATTACCCAGCTTTTGGGTAAGACTGATCCGCAAAAAATTCAGCTAGATTTCAATAAAAAAGCTGTTTTGCTTGAAGAGTCGGGGATGAAAATCGATCTTGGCGCGTTAGCAAAAGGGTATATTGCCGATTGCTTGATGACAAAGCTACGTCAAGCTCAAGTACCGTGGGCGATGCTAAATCTTGGAGGAAATCTGGTGGTCTATGGGGAAAATCCCAATCAAGTGGATAATAGTTGGCACATTGGTATTCAAGATCCTACCAAACAACGCAATCACACCCTCGCACTTTTGCGTCTGACTTCTGACTCTAGCCAAACATTTACAGGGCAGTGGTCGGTGGTGACATCAGGCATTTACGAACGGCACTTACATGTCGGTGATCGTGAGTACCATCACATTTTAAATCCGCAAACTGGCTATCCCCAAGCCACGGATGTCATCAGTTTGACAATCCTTTCTCATGAATCAATCTTGGGAGAGATTTGGACGACCCGCTTGTTTGGCAAAAATAAGTCAGAAATTCTGACCTGTGTCGAGGCCTTACCTGATATGGAAGCACTGGTTATCGATAAAGAATTACAGATAAGCAAAACGAGTGGCGTGGCAGCGTTGTTGTTATAACGAAAGGAAAACCAAGGTTGCGGTATCAAAAAAAGCAACCTATTTATGAAGAAAGAAGTGGAATTGATGAAACATTTTGTTGGAATCGTTGGCGGGACCAACGTTGGCTCGACCAACCGCAAACTTTTGCAATATATGGCGCAACATTTTGCCTCAGAGGCCGAAATCGAATTAGTGGAAATTGGTAATTTGCCTGTGTTTAATAAACCGCAAAATAAGGTCTTGCCATCTGCAGTCCTACCTTTAGTCGAAAAAATTGAACAGGCCGATGGGGTAATTATTAGTACGCCAGAGTATGACCATAGTGCACCAGCAGCCTTGATGAATGTATTGAACTGGTTGTCTTATGGCGTCTATCCTTTTGTCGACAAGCCAGTCATGATTACCGGCTGTTCTTATGGCACATTGGGAAGCTCCCGGGCGCAAGCACATTTGCGCCAAATGTTGGATGCACCAGAATTGAAAGCTCGCATCATGCCTAGTTCCGAATTTCTATTGGGGCATTCCTTGGCAGCTTTTGATGACCAGGGCCAATTGCAAGACGCAGAACAAGTACAACGTTTAACGGGATTATTTCACGATTTCTGTCTGTTTGTAGACATTACCAAACAACTCACGGAGACATTGGAAGCAGACAAAGTGGCTGCCGCCAATTTTGATTGGAAAAAAGGATCAGCCCTCTAAAGCTTGCCTGCTGCCTTCTTACCAAAGGCTCCCAATCTAACGAAAAACAAGAAAGAAGCGATCAATATGAAATTAGTCGGCATCGTCGGCTCCAATGCAGAACATTCTTACAACCGCTTATTACTTCAATATATTGCCAGCCAATACAGTCACTTATTTGACTTGGAAATTTTAGAAATACGTGATTTGCCTTTGTTTAGTCAAGATGAGGACCAGACCAATAGTGTGGCTATCCAAAATCTGACCCGTAAAATCATGCAAGCAGAGGGTGTGATTATCGCTACCCCCGAGCATAACCATACGATTCCGGCCGGGCTAAAAAGTGCAATCGAATGGCTTTCCTTTAAAGTCCATCCATTTGAAAACAAACCAGTCTTGATTGTCGGAGCATCTTATTATGATCAAGGAACGTCCCGCGCCCAGCTGCATTTGCGGCAAATTTTGGATTCTCCTGGGGTCAATGCTGTGGTGATGCCTGGCAATGAATTTTTGCTAGGCTCAGTTACCGAAGCTTTTGATGAATTGGGCAACTTAAAATCAGCAGGGACACAGCAATTTCTTGGGAGTGTCTTAGAGAAATTCAGTCACTTTATCCAGATTATTTCTGTCCTAGAAACGCCTGAATACCAGATGCCACCAGAAGATTTGCATGCCACTGGCCAAATCGAAACGACGGTCGCCAATGTCGAGATGGCCGCAGATGATTGGCTTGAACAAGCCGCTGAACAAGTCGGTGCCGTCACTGCCAACACCTATGTGCAGCTAGATCGAGGATTGTTGACTGTCGATCAACTCAACTGGTTTTTGAACTCCATGCCGCTGGAACTCACTTATGCCGATAGCAACAATCAGTTTTTATACTACAACCACAATGCCGAAGCTGAGGACATGTTAGCAAAACGGCAGCCGGGACAAGTCGGGAATCCTTTAGCCAATTGTCACCCACCCAAAGCCTACAAAAATGTTGAATGGGTTATCCAACAATTACGCAGCGGCAACCAAGACCGCATCCGCGTACATGTACCAAATCATGGGCCCAATCAATTTGTCGTTCATAATTACCAAGCGATTCACGATGAAGCCGGTAACTATGCTGGCATTAATGAATATATCCTAGATTTACAACCGTGGATCGACTGGTATTTGCAACAAACCGGCTACCAGCTTTTGACGGCAGAAGGAACGCCAATCAGTAACGAGCAGCCTGCTACTCCAGTGGACGGTGTCTCTGGCGCTTCCACAAAAGCGCCAACGACTTCGGCTGTAACCACTGATGCTGTTTCCGGCGCTTCTGAAAAACCGGCCAAAGTTGCCGTTGCCGCTGGTGCAACGACAACGGCCGCCCCACCTAAAATCGATGGGGTCTCCGGTGCTTCTGAAAAGGGATAATTCCTAACAGAGCACCAACGCTAACAGAGCCCTAAATAGCCAAACGAATCAGGTTCCCATCCCTGTTCGTTTGGCTGTTTGTATTTGTTGTTTGAAGGGTGCCTTCGCTTTTAATAGAGAAATGACTTATAAATAGTTATGCTCTATAAAAGCTAATGTATCAGGCTTTTTTCTAGCCATTCTTTGAGGACAACCGCTTGATTGTGTTCTTGATTTTTGGCACCATAGATGAGAATCAGGTCCTGGGTTTGGCTGACGATGGTTAAAAACGCTAGTATGGCTGGACGATAAGGATTGCTAGTGATTTCAGCAAGATACTGTTCTTTAAATTTGTCATAGCGGTCATCTTGATGATTAAACCACGAGCGCAAATCGTGGCTCGGGGCAAGTTCTTTTAGCCACCATTCATAAGGTAAGTCGGCTTTGGACACCCCCCGTGGCCAGAGACGATCCACTAAAATCTTATACCCTTTTGTGTTTCGCAGCTTTTGCTGGTCATAAGCTCGAACTAAACGAATTTTTTTCATGTTGCATCCTCCTCTTTGCTAGTGGTCCTTAACTCTCGCCGGTCTAGTGTTGCCCATGAACCTCTTAACGCTATTAGGGTAATCCAAATAAATCGCTATATCAAAAATCTGAGCTCATTTTTTCGAAATCGTGGTCGCCCCATAGACGTTACTTAGGAAAGATTTGTCGAGTGGGTGGTATACTAAATGAGAAATAAAAAAGGAGGGACAGTTATGAACGAGAAGTTTCTAGAAGTTATTGCTCATGAAGGGCCGGTTACGATTGTTACTATCAATGGCAATCCGGCCCACGTAGTCAACACATGGGCGTCTTATATTACCGTCAAAGCAGATACGCTTTTGATTCCCGCAGCAGGCATGCACAGTATTGAGGCTGATTTTTTGAAGGACAACCATGTTTTATTGACTTTTGGATCGAAGGAAGTGGAAGGAACAGTCGGCCCAGGAGCTGGGTTTCATGTCCTAGGAACGGGCCAATTTGTGGAAGCTGGCGTTGACTTCGAGGAGAAAAAGCAGCAGTTTCCTTGGGTAACGAGACTCTTGGTGGTTTCCATTCTTGATGTCCAACAAAAAATTTAATGCGTACGTGGAAAATAGCGATCGCTAACACTTGAGTGATAGTAATTTTGGAAAAGAGAGAGAGACCTATGATTAAAGGTGTATTGTTCGATTTTAACGGCACGATGTTTAAAGATTCCACGTTTAACGAAGCGGCTTGGCTAGCATTTGCTGAAAAGGAAGCTCACAAGAAACTTAGTCGCGAGGCGTTTGACCAACATGTCCATGGTAAAAATAATCGTCTGGTGTTGGAGTACTTGTTTGAACGCCCCTTTACCAAAGCTGCTGCCCTCCAGTGGGGAGAAAAGAAGGAAGATATCTATCGGGATATGGTCCGTAGTCATCCCAAAGAGGCTCATTTGACCGCGGGCTTACCGGAATTGCTGGATTTTTTGCAGGCTGAAAAGATTCCTTTCAATATTGCTACAGCTGCGGGGAAGGGGAATTTGGATTTTTATTTTGAACGTTTCGACTTGGCAAAATGGTTCGCTTATGAGCAAATCGTCTATGACAATGGCGAGCGCCAGAGCAAGCCGGCACCGGATTATTACTTGGCTGCTGCGGCGAAAATCCAGGTGCCTGCTAGCGACTGTCTCGTCTTTGAAGATTCGCTTTCCGGTATTCAAGCCGCTCATAATGCCGCTGCGGCCAAGATTTTTGCCATCACCACCAATGACAACGGGGCTCAGCTAGCTGCACTCCCACAGGTGGCAGGGGTGATTGATGATTTCACCGATTCTCGGATTCGTGACGTGTTGATGGCTAGAAAGGATTGATTAATAAAACTGCCAGTAGGTTGTTTCGACAATTTGCTGGTGGTTTTTGCAATTTATTGACACCATCGCTCGTTTTCTTGATACCCATCAATTCTTTCTTCGGTCAAAGGCGCTAAACTGACCTTGTCAATCAGAAAGCAGAGAAAAGAGGAACTGTCATGAAAATGCAACGTCAAATTTTGCAACATAAAAATCACCTCGCCATCATCAGCGGGGGCCTAATCGTAGCCGCTTATCTTTTCCAGTGGGGATTTCACTGGTCAGCAGGGTGGCAAGGCGCCATGATTCTCGCGTCGATCCTGGGTTTTGTGCCCATTGCGCTACAAGCCTATCAAGCCTTGCGGGTGAAGGTGGTTTCCATTGAGCTTTTGGTCAGTATTGCCGTTTTAGGGGCCTTTTTCATCGGTGAATACAACGAATCCGCCATCGTGACCTTTTTGTTTTTATTCGGCGCATTATTGGAACAAAAAACCTTGGAAAAAACCCGCTCAGCCATCAGCGCTTTGACCAAGATGGCACCCGCTACGGCCATCTTGGTGGGCACTGAGGGGGAACTTGAAAAAGTGGCAATCGATGAAGTGGCCGCCGGAGATCGCCTACTGGTCAAGACCGGAGCGCAGGTACCGGTGGATGGTGTCATCGCTAGTGGTAGCGGTCATTTGAATGAAGCCAGCGTCACCGGCGAATCGAAAATGGCGGCAAAAACCGTGGGGGACCGCGTATTTGCTGGTACGATTTTGGAAAATGGTACCTTGCAAGTTACCACGGAAAAAGTCGGGGAGGATACTACTTTTGGGAAGATCATCGAGTTGGTAGAAGAAGCCCAAGATGCCAAATCTGGCGCGGAACGTTTTATCGATAAGTTTGCCAAATATTACACACCGGCCGTTTTGTTGCTGGCCTTGGTGGTGGGAGTGATCACTGCTGACTTACGCTTGGCCATCACCATCTTGGTCTTGGGTTGCCCAGGAGCGTTGGTGATTGGCGTGCCGGTTTCCAGTGTGGCGGGGATTGGCAATGGTGCCAAGCACGGCATTTTGATCAAAGGTGGGGACGTGTTGGACAGCTTTAGCAAGGTGGATACCTTCGTGTTCGACAAAACCGGCACCTTAACCGATGGCAAACCCACTGTGGCTAAGGTGACTAGCTATGGCAAGATCTCTCCCGCAGAAGCCTTGGTTTTAGCCGCTGCTGTGGAACGGGAAAGTGACCATCCCCTAGGACAAGCAATTTTGGACTATGCCGCAGTCAAAGAGTATCCGGTCGTCAGTCAGACGCAAGTCATCAAAGGTCAAGGTATCGCAGCCAATGTCGCAAATCATCAGGTATTAGTAGGCAATGGAAAACTTTTGGCAAGCCATAAGATCCAGTTGACAGCGGCTTTGCAACAAGATTTGACGGCGCTTGAAGCTAGCGGGCATTCCACGGTGTTCGTCGCCATCGACGAAGCACCAGCCCTTTTGATCGGCATCAAAGATCAAATCCGGCCAGAAGCCGCAAAAACCTTACAACAACTCCGGCAAATGGGGGCCAAGCAATTGGTGATGTTAACCGGGGACAACCAAGCTACCGCTGATTTAGTCGGTAAAACTCTCGGCCTAGATGTGGTGCAAGGGGGATTATTGCCAGAAGACAAATCTGCTTATGTCCGCCAGCTACAAGCCCAAGGACACAAGGTGGCCTTCGTGGGGGATGGAGTCAATGACAGTCCCTCCATCGCTTTGGCGGATATCGGGATCGCGATGGGCAACGGCACTGACGTGGCTGTGGAAACATCGGATGTGGTATTGATGCAATCCAGCTTTGCCAACCTTGTCCAAGCATACGGTCTGACGAAAAAAACCGTCCTAAATATGAAAGAAAATATCTTAATCGCTGTGGGGGTGGTGTTGTTCTTATTAGTTGGCTTGATCGTGGGCTACATCTATATGGCTAGCGGCATGCTAGTCCATGAGCTGAGCATTTTGGTGGTGGTAGTCAACGGTATGCGCTTGCTTGGCTACCGGGTGAAATCATCCCCGACAAAAGCTCTGGCAGGCACCCCGACGACCATTCCGGTAAAAAATTAAACGAAAAAACGCCAATCTTGACGGCTATCAAGTTTTTTTCAAAACAAACCAACTATAATCAAAGTATCGAGAAGGCGTCGGTGCCCATCCCCCGCTTTCCCAGTTTAGAAAATGAAAGGAAGAATTCTCATGGAAAAAGTAATTTTACAATTAGGTGCCTTGGCTTGCCCAAGCTGCATGCAAAAAATCGAAGCAGGGGTCAAAGCACAACCCGGAGTCGAAAATGTCAAAGTCTTGTTTAACGCCAGCAAAGTCAAAGCCGATATCGATGCCAGCCAAACCAGTGGCGACAAACTAAAAGAAGTCATCGAAAACCTCGGTTACGAAGTGGAATCTGTCAAAGTCAAAGCAATCTAGTTGTTGTGATCTTAAGTAGCTGTCAAATGCCAGCATTACCTATTCCCCAAGAAAGAAGATGTCTTTAAATGACGCCAGCAGAAAAATATCAAGCCGAACAAGCCCAAGCAGAAATCGATCACCATACCCCGACTGCTGGGGCGATGATTGGGCATATTATCAGCAATCTCAAAATCCAAGAAAACAAGTTATGGCAAAGTCGATATTACGCCAAAGGACCAGATGCCTTTTTCATCACCAGCGAGTTTTCAAAAATCTTAACAGAAGCAAGCGCGTTTCTTGACCAATTGAACCAACTGATGTTAGATGAAGGAGAAGTCATTCCCACCACCACTGAAGAATTCAACCGCTATAGCATGCTGGAAGAAAGTGGCCAGCGAAAATACGAAGAAACTAGCACCTTGATTTTTGACACCGTGAAGGATTTCAACACGCAACTCCTTTTTGTCACGCGGGGAATGGCCCTCGCCGAAAAGGAAGAAAAGCCTGGCTTGGCGCAACTTTTGCAAACCTTGTATGCTTGGTTGAAGCACCAAAGCGCCGTCTTGCAACGTTATTTAGGCCATGAGGTGATGGAAGACTTAGAAGAAGATGACGAAGACTAACCTCCAGATCCAGATGAGGCCCAGTCGAGTCAGTGAGTAAACAAACAGGAAGGCTGTGAAGATTGTGCCTCAAATGTCATCATCGCATAAGAACCATCCAGAGAAAATAAACCACCAAGAGCACCTCTGTGTCACCTTGGTTCCGTTATTTAATCACTTGGACCTAGCTGACCAACAAAAAATCAATCAGCTGGTCCATCACCGCAGCTTTGCCAAAGGAGAACAAATTTTGACTCCAGATGGCGAGCCCCAACTGGTGATCGTCGCCCGGGGCAATTTGAAAGTCTACCAACTTTCCCCAGCCGGGCGGGAACAGCTATTGCGAGTGGTGGCTCCTGGTGGCTATGAAGGAGAAAGCCAACTCTTTGGGGCCAAAAACGACGACTTTTTTGCTGAAGCCCTACAACCCACCGAAGTCTGTGTCTTGAAGCAATCCGATTTTCAAGACTTGTTATTGCAATACCCACAACTCAGCCTGAAACTTTTGGAACTCACCGCCGACAAAATGACCGCCGTCGAACAACAGACCCAGTTTCTTTTAATGGAAAAAGTCGAGGAGCGTTTGGCGAAGTACCTGACGGATCTGATGCTTGCCAGCGAATCACCAAGTTTGACAATTCCCATGAAGATGAAGGAATTGGCAGCCTATCTCGGCACCACCCCCGAAACCCTTTCCCGCAAGTTCAAACTATTGGAAACGCGCGGCTTGATTGCACGCAAAGGGCTCAAGGTAGCGGTGTTGGATGCAGATGGGTTAGAAGAGCTTTGAGAAAATGAGAAGTACAGTGAAAAAACACGGTCTTTGGGATCGTGTTTTTTTTGTTGCAGTTTCGGTTGATTTGGTGAGAAATTGTCCTTTGAGTAATTGCTTGGTGAATAAAGTCATTCCCAAGCTCTCAGCTAGCTATGAAACAACAGTTTTAGAAAAGCCCGTTAGTCTTGCTGATGGGCTTTTCGATAGTCACTGGGGGCGACTTGGCACTGCTTTTTAAAGGAATGGCTGAAATGCTCCAGCGAGGCGTAACCGAGTTTATCGGCAATTAGCGAAATGGCCTCATGGGTTTCTCGCAACAGCATCTTGGCAGCGGCCATGCGTCCTTCAGTCAGCTTACTTTGGAAGGTTTGGTCGTACAAATCGCGAATTAGACGTTGGGTTTGACGACTGCTGAGATGGAGCTGATTTGCAAGATCTGCTAGGGAAGCTTCACCGGTGCCTGCTAAGAAATATTGATCGATCATCAAGTCCCGTTCCCAGCTGGTATCAAAGGAAGTCTCGTTAGTAGAGAGGGCCGTCTTCAGCACGGTTTCTGATCCAGAAGCTCGCAACAGTCGAATCAGAAGTTGCTGGATTTCGGCGATGACGGCTTCTTCAAAAAAGGCTGGCATTTCCCGTAATTCTGTCACCACTGTCGCAAAGTGGGGCTCTAAGTTCCCTAAATCCTTCGTTTGATAATTTGCTAACGACTCCAAAGCGCTGGAAAGTGGGGGGGGCTCGCTCGTTATCAAAAGATTAAGGCAGTATTCTTCCATCGGCTGTTGGGGATCGGAAAACTGACTGTGGGTAATCCCCGGACCAGTGATATAAAGGCTGCCTGCTTCTACAAGAATCCGCTGGGAGGCCGTTTCGACCCAGCCAAAACCTGCCACACAAAAGTGAATTTCAAAGTGATCAGCCCCGTGACGATGGGGCGGGATGGGCGCAAAAATTGGTCCGCCACTAACCCGCAAGATGCGAATCTGTAATTTACCTAGCTCAAAAGCTAATTTGGGATAAAAAGCAAAAGGTTCCATGGCTCCTCCAGTTGTCAAATCACGACATTATTTTGCTAAAAACGTCCGCTGTGTCTCTTATGTAAAAATAGCATAGCCGCTAGAATAAGGCTATCACAATTTGCAAAAATAGGAGGCTTTTCCATGTACGATTTACAAGCAAAAATGGCTCAAGTGGCAGCAATCATCGCACAAGGTCCTTACCAAGACAACTGGCAATCCTTGCAACAATATACCCCACCTAAATGGTATCAAGAGAGCAAGTTTGGTATTTTCATTCACTGGGGTGTCTATAGTGTGCCAGCCTTTGGGAGCGAATGGTACTCTCGCAATATGTATATCCAAGGCTCACCGGAATTTGCCTATCATCGGCAACATTACGGGGATCAGCAAGTTTTTGGCTACAAGGATTTGATTCCTTTGTTCAAGGCGGAAAAGTGGCAGCCAGCAAAATGGGCCCAACTTTTCAAGGATGCCGGGGCGCAGTATGTCGTGCCAGTGGCGGAGCATCATGATGGGTTTCAGATGTATGCCAGTGAACTTTCCCAGTGGAATGCCAAACAGATGGGGCCACAGCGGGATGTTCTGGGGGAATTAAAGGCGGCACTTGTGGAACAAGGGTTGACTTTGGGAGCCTCGAGCCATCGAGTGGAGCATTGGTTTTTCATGGGACATGGGCGAGAGTTTGCCAGTGATGTCCAAGGGGAGATGCAGCGGGGAGATTTTTATTGGCCAGCGGAAAAAGAAGCTGCCCATCATGATTTGCAATCCCAGCCGACACCCACAGCAGAATTTTTGGAAGATTGGTTAGCCCGCTGTTGCGAAATCATCGATAGCTACCGTCCTCGAATTTTGTATTTTGACTGGTGGATTCAGCATCAAGCCGTTAAACCTTATCTGCAAAAACTCGCCGCCTATTACTACAACCGTGCCGCTGAGTGGGGCATTGAAGTGGTGATCAATTATAAACATGATAGTTATATGTTTGGTACAGCCGTGGTGGATATCGAGCGGGGGCAATTTGCTGATACGAAGCCGTTTATTTGGCAAACAGATACAGCGATGGCCTTGAATTCTTGGAGCTATACCAAAAATAATCATTACCGAAGCCCGCGGGATTTGCTTTGCGACTTGGTGGATATCGTCAGCAAAAACGGGCGCCTGCTTTTAAATGTCGGTCCGAAATCAGACGGTACAATCAGTTCTGAAGAGGAAAGAATTCTCCAAACCATGGGACAATGGCTTCAAGTCAACGGAGAAGCTATCTATGGTGCCAAAGTCTGGCGAATGTATGGTGAGGGGCCGACCCAAATCGTCGAAGGTCAATTTGCTGATGGAATCAAAAAAGAGTTTACCTCTGAGGATATCCGCTACACAGTCAATGGGGACAGCATCTATGCCACTGTCTTGCGTCCTACAGCAGATGGCGTCTACCGCTTGCCTGCACTAGGTGTGAATGATGCCAGTCATAAACCGCTGTTCAATGGGATTATTCGACAAGTCAGCCAACTGGGCCAAGCGACGGTCCCTTGGAAACAGACAGCCAATGGACTGGAAATTAGCGGAGTTCCAGTGACAGATGATTTGCCAGTAGTCTTTCGGGTGCAACTGGTTTAGTAGTGGAGATAGTGCGGCCGCTGGCTAAGTCGCCCTCAACTAATCCAACATCTTCACGGAGACCAGCTTATACCTTAAGAAAGCCGGCCGGACTTGCTTCCGGAGAATCCCTTGGGTGGTAGTGGACCGGTAAGTGCCAACCAAAGGACAGTTGTCATTTTGCTAGCTCATCTTAGCGAACTCTACTTAGGTGAACTGTATGGGATAGGCTTCTTTAGCCCTCGGACATTCTTGACATTACTACCTGAGGAACTCACCTACAACAAGACCAACCGGTTTTGTTGATAAACTTCTTATATTTAATTCATTTTAAGTAATTCTATGATTTCTAAACCTGCTATCTATCGTAAAAATGGTGAAATTTAGCGGAGTAGAATTGGAATAGCAGTCGCTCACAGGATGTGAGATGGCTATAAAACCATTGCGCATACAGTCATTTCTAAGCAGAGACCGCTAAGAAAGACTAGCAAATGTACTTAGAGTTGGTGGCACTTGTGACACTTACTCTAAGTTTGAAGCTCCAAGGGAAATGACAAATTGCTTTGTATTTGGCATTTCCCGGTCCAGCTACAGCTATTTCAATTCTTACGGAGCTAAATTTCACCATTTTTGTACCATCGATTAAAACTTATAAGACCTTAGTGTATCAAAAAAACACCGCCAACTTCCTTGAGTTGACGGCGTTTCCTCTTTAAATATTGTACTTCGAACCGCGGCCAGGTTGGTCATCATCTGGGGTTGGTTTTTCTGTTTCGGGTTTAGCAGGAGCCGGTTTTTCGGCAACGGCAGAAGTTGGTGCCGCAGGGGCTGGTTGCGTCTCAGTGACGGCAGCGACGAGTTCCCGGTTGCCGGTGCGAGTGGACATGGAGTCATTGATCAAGGTGACCAAATCCAGGCCAGTGGTTTCTTTGATGGTTTCAAAGGTGCGAGCGAGTCCGGCTTGGCCCATTTCAGGCAGGCCGTCGCCGGAGCCAAAGCTGACCACTTTGTCGATGTTGGAAAGTGGGGCGTTGACTTCTTTGGCGATGGCTGGCAAGACTTTGATGAATTCCATCAAGATCCCGGCTTCGTTGAGTTTGGTCAAAGCAATGGCCATCTTTTCGCGACTTTCGGCTTCGGCTTGACCGACTTTGGCGATCTTTTCGGCGTCGGCGCTCCCGAGTTTTTCGATTCGTTCCGCTTCCGCTTGGGTAGCTAGGCGGACTTTTTCCGCTTCGGCTTCAGCACGGGCGATTTCCCGGGCTTTGTCTGCCAAGGCGTTTTGTTCCACCACGTATTTGTCGGCTTCGGCTTTTTTCCGCAAGGTAGCATTGAGTTCTTTTTCCGTCAGTTCGGCTTGTTTGGCTTGGATTTCGATATTCTTATCTTGTTCAATCAAGTTGACTTTCATTTTTTCAGCCACGGCCACTTGTTCCGCTTGGGCTTGAGCAACTTCTTGTTCTTGTTGGTATTGGGCTTGTTTCAAAGCCATATCCTTGTTGGCTTCAGCGATTTCGGTTTTCCGACGAATTTCTTCGTGTTGGGCCAACTGTTCGTTTTCGGCTTGCTTGATCCGGGTTTCCCGAAGCGCGTTGGATTCGGCAACTTCCGCATTCTTTTTGACTTCGGCGATTTGTGGCCGCCCGAGGGCATCCAAGTAGCCGTTAGGATCGGAGACGTCTTTGATGGTGAAGGAGACGATTTCCAGCCCCATTTTTTTCAGGTCAGTGGAGGCGACGTTTTGGACTTGTTCGGCGAAATCATCGCGGTTTTTGTAAATTGCTTCCACCGTCATGGTCCCGAGGATAGCCCGCAAGTGACCTTCCAAGACTTCTTTGGCTTCGTCTTCTAATTCATCTGTGGACTTGCCTAAATATTGTTCGGCCGCGGTCTTGATGGCTTCTGTGGAGTTGCCCACTTTCACCAGGACAGTGGCGGAAGCTTTGATTGGGACCCCTTGTTCCGTATAGACTTCTGGCGTGCCGATTTCCAATTTATGGGTCAGCAAGCTGAGTTTGTGGGCCTTTTGGATGATGGGAATCACAAAAGTCCCGCTGTTTTTCAAAATTTTGATGCCCTCTTTCCCCAAAAGAGAACCCGTCACGATCAAGGCCTCATCAGGCTTCCCGATGCGATAGCGCACCATCAAAAAGATCAAAAGGGCGACGACTAAGAGAATGATCAATAACACTGGACTTAAAATAAAACCGAACATAGCTTTCTCACTCCTTCATAAAGGCTTTGTTTTTCACAACTAAGGCAATGCCCCGCTCATCAAAATCGATGATCAGAACCTTGGTACCAACTGGAAGCAAGAGACCATTCGTGGCTTCTGCTTCCCTGTACAACCGGGCTGGATGGACTGAGCGCGCCTGTTCAGAGCCCGTCACCATCACTTCACCAATCGAGGAACCATGGATTTTTTCCGTCAGTTCGCCAATCACAAAATCATCTTTTTCCATCACATTGCTGGTGTTTTTGTCGGTGAAACGATTGTACAGCCACATAAAAGGACTCAAAATGAGGCTAAACAAAAGTGAAATCACCAAGATTGCCAATACACCTAGCAATAGCCAGGCGATGACCTTCCCATAATTAGGCAGCCAAGCCAGCTGATTATTGATCCAATCTAAGACAACCATCTGTGTTCCCACCTTTCATCTTTCAATCATCTGTTCCTCGTTATGTTTAAGCTAATGATAGGACAACTGACAGCCGGCTTCAAGGAAAATCGTTAGGGAATTTGTAAAAATTTCCCGGCTTAACAATTCCCTAAGTTTTGCGGATGGAAGCCTTTTAGCACAAAATCATCCCTTATATATGAAGGAAAAAGCAGAAAGAGAAAAGCACAGGTGACAAAAGTGTAAGTTGGTTATTTTTTTGAAAGTTTCCTTTTTAAAGGCGGACCCCTTTTTTTCATCTTTTCAGAAGTGAATTTTTCAAGTACAATAGGAAACATCACAAAAAATTACACAAAAAGGAATGAAGCAAATGTCTCAATTACCGAATTGTCCCCAATGTGCCTCCGTTTATACCTATGAAGACCGTGGCTTGTTTGTCTGTCCAGAATGCGGACACGAATGGAGCGAGGCCGACGTGGCAGAAACTGGCCTAGTGGTGAAAGATGCAAATGGCAATCTTTTACAAGAAGGCGACAGCGTCACCATCATCAAAGATTTGAAAGTCAAAGGCGCTACCGGACCGTTAAAACAAGGCACCAAAGTCAAAAATATCCGCTTAGTCGAAGGGGATCACAACATCGACTGTAAGATCGACGGCTTCGGAGCGATGTCCTTGAAATCGGAATTTGTCAAGAAAATCTAAGCTCGCAGGATTTCCAAGCATCGTTCACAAAAAGTTCATCAAGGCTTTGTATACTATAAGAAATCAGACGAAGCGGCAGCTGAGTAAGCATGGGGATGATCCTGTGTTGATTTTGCACTAGGCTTCGTTAGAGTATGAATGAGGTGAGTAGGATGTTTCCTATGGGATATGGTTTTGGTTTTTTTGACGGCACGATGATTTTGGTGATTATCGGGATGGTCTTATCGATGGCCGCCTCAGCTTACGTCAAAAGTACCTTTAGTAAATACGATCAAGTGAAAAGTCGTAATCAGGTGACTGGGACAAAAGCCGCCCAGTACATCTTGAATAGTCAAAATATCCACAATGTCGGCGTCCAGCAAATCGCCGGCGACTTGACGGATAATTACAACTCAGGCACGAAGATGTTGAGCCTGTCAGAAGCAACCGCTCAATCCACCTCCGTCGCTGCTATCGGTGTGGCGGCTCATGAGTGTGGGCATGCGGTGCAAGATGCCAAAGGGTATTTCCCTTTGCGATTGCGAGCAGCGATTGTCCCCGTGGCCAATATCGGTTCCTCCATGGCGATGCCGATAATTTTGATTGGCTTGTTTTTACAGACGCAAGCCTTGATTCAACTAGGGCTAATCGCCTTTTCCTTGGCCCTGTTGTTCCAAATCGTCACCTTGCCAGTGGAATTCAACGCCTCTAGCCGGGCTTTGTCGATTTTGGCTGAAGGCGGCCTCTTGACGGAAGAAGAACTTCCTCAAGCCCGTAAAGTCCTAATTGCAGCCGCCTTGACCTATGTGGCAGCGGCGATCAGTACTGCGTTGCAACTCTTGCGCTTGGTGTTGTTGTTTGGCGGTCGCAATGATGACCGCTAAAGGAGCGTAAAATCAAAAGCGACTCCGGTTCTTTGCAGGATCGGAGTTGTTGCTTTTGGAGACGTAGTTGAAGCTAACACTGGAAAGGAGCCGTATGTGATGATTAAAATAACTAAGAGCCAGTTGATACAAGCCGCTTATGCCACCCTTGGCGTATTGATTTTAGGCTTTGGCGCCACGATTTTACGGGAAGGCCATGTGGGGATGGACCCTTATACCTCAGCCAATATTGCCATTTCGGGGATGCTGGGCTTGTCTTTGGGGGTCTATCAGTTGGGTTTGAATCTGGTTTTTTTACTGTTAATTTTTTTATTTGGCCGGAAATATATCGGGTTTGGGACGGTTGTGAACATGGTCTTTACCGGTTTTTTCATCGATATGTTTACGGCGTTGTTTGAAAAAGTCGGGATTCAGGCGGAAACCCTACCGATGAAGCTTCTTTTTTTGGTGGTAGGTACCGTGATTTTCACTTTTGCCGTGTCCTTGTATACCGGGGCAAATCTGGGAGCTGCGCCTTATGATGCCTGTGCGCCGACGATTGTCGATCATACTGGTTGGCCTTATCGGGTGGTGCGGATCATCCAAGACGTGTCCTTTACCTTGCTGGGTTTCTTCCTCGGTGGACCCGTGGGTGTGGGGACCTTTATCAATGCCTTTCTTACCGGACCATTGATTACTTTTTGGAATGACAACGTGGCTGGCCCATTGATTGCCAAATCACTGGCAGCCGTAGAAAAGTCAAACGGATGAAAAAGAACCCTCAGCGAGAGCAGCGAGGGTTCTTTTTAATTGACGTAACCAAAAACACTGGCTCCAACGAGTAGCTACATAGAAGCTGGCGGAACACGGGTTTCGTCGGTTTTTGTTTTCTCAAGAAGTCTCGCGGACAAGCTTACTAAGCCCTCTAGGTTTCAGATTTTCGACATCAGCCCTGCTCCATGCTAAACTTAAGAAAAACTTAGAATATGACGGGTTCTATTTTTCGCGAGGGTGGGGAAAGCTCTGCAAGCGCTGATGAAGGAGACTTTTATAAATGAGCAAGATCAAAGACTTTCTGCGGTTCTTTAGTCGCAGTACGCCTTTTCTTTTAGGCAATACGTTAAGCTTTTTGCCTTATTTACTTTTTTTAAATTACAGTGATGGCTTGACTTGGAGGAGTCTGGTGCCGTTTGTTTTATTTTATTCGTTTCGCATGACGGGGATTTTTTTGTTGCGGGCAATGCCTACTGGAGTCAATAGCTATACGCTGCTGATGATTGCGATTTTGCTGGGGTGTGGCGGTTCCTTGGTGGGGACTTTGGGTTTTATGTTTCCAAGTTTCTACAAGGTGGCGGCACTTGCTTTGGGGCTTTCAGCGGCTTGGTTTTTGCCAGCAAAACTGACGGTGGATCAAGAGGAGGCTGCCACGGGGTATCAAACCTTGAAGCCAGCTTATATGGTAGGAGGTATGCTTTTAGCGAGTGTACTATTTTTGACCTTATCGGTGGGAAGCGTGGCAGGGCGGACTTTTTCGTTTGCAGCCTATACGATTTTTTATGTTGCCAGCTACCATACGGTGACTCATTATCCCCATTTTGATCTGCATTTTGCCGGGTTTCGCAAGCGTCTCTTGCAAGCAAAGCAGGTGGGTCTCTTTACAGGATTTCTATTGTTGTTGGTCCTGTTGACGCTGCTACCTAATGTTGTGGCCAGCTGGGAAAGCGGCTTAATCCTGATGGCCACTTGTATTATTTTTGTGCTTCTGGTCTTATTAACCGCGCCTAATAGCCCCCAGAAGCGTTTGCCTCGTGGGTTGGTTTGGCTGACTGGGGCTAATGGGATGGTGGCGAATTTTCTATTTCTCTTTGGCTCCCTGTATGTCAGCACGGTGGAAGGGGCTAGCCAAGTGCCGATGCGGGTCTTTCTGCCGTATATTTTAGGGATGGTGCTGGGGTTATTGCTTCGGCCACTACTTTTGGCTCGAGTGGGGGAAACGTGGGCGCCACAGCTTTTACTGCTGGGACAAGTGGTGGGACTGCTTCTTTTCCTCTTGTTTCCCAAAATCAGCTTGGGTTTGGCAGTCCTCAGTCTGTTTCGCAGCATGACTACCGCTTGGCTAAACGACGTGTATCAAAGGCAGCCGACTTTGCCTGAAAATCAACGCCTCTTAGCCAAGTTTACCTTGCAGAACAAAGGCAGTTTGCTTCACCAAGGGATTTTGCTGGTGATGTTGTCGGGACTGCTGTTGTTGAAAGGCTTGCCTCAAAGTGCTTTGCGGATTTTGACGACTTATACCGCTGCTAGCCTGCAAGAAAAAGCCGTCTTGGAAATGGCCAAAGACCTCAATGTTGCGTTCTTGGTCATCGCTTTGGTGGCTTTGGCCATCGATGGGCACCGACACCCTGTAACGCTGACCAAACCAACAGCAGAACAATCAAGCCAAGAGAAATGACAAAGCACAGTATGTTTCTTAGCGTTGAAGAAGTCCTCTAACAAATACAAAGAAGAAGCCTATTTTCCATTGCATGCTGGAAGATAGGCTTTTTTTGCGCTAAAAGCGTTTCTTCCAACAGGGGCTTGAGTCGGGCGCTTTTTACGTCTGGTGGGAGCAGTTGTTCAAAAGAAGCCAATAGCGGGGAAAGTAACCAAGAAAATCAAGGGAATATCACGAAAACAGGGTGGTCTTTCCGGAAATCAGCCGCCTCTGCTCTATGCTCCTACTCCCTCCAAAAGAGTGAGGCACAAATACTTTTTGGATAGCGCTTTCAAATTACCGTTGACTTCAAACGGGAAAGTGACTATACTGAAACTGAAAAAAAATTAGGTAATCAGAAAAAAAGTTAGGGTGTCGTTGATGGAGATCAAAGAGGCAACAGCGGTGATTTTATGCGGGGGAAAAAGTCGCCGGATGGGGTTCAACAAGGCGCTATTAACAATCGATGGTCAGTTTGTCTTGGCAAAGAGCGCCCAGCATTTGCAACAGCTTTTCCCCAAAGTAGTTTTGATGACGGATCAAGCTGGACATTTTGCGGGGCAGGCGGCCTTTCGTGAGCTGGTGATTTGGGAAGATCGCTACCCAGCTTGTGGTCCTTTAGGAGGAATTGCGTCTGCTTTGGAGCAGATCACGACGCCCTATGCTTTTGTGATGGCTTGTGATATGCCGGAGCAACCGCTGGCGGCGATTTCCGCTTTGGCAGCTCAGGGAAGTCAGTCGCAGGTTGTGCTTTATCAACGAGAGGGGCGCTTGGAACCCCTCTTTGGCTTTTACCATCAGTCCTGTTTACCGATTTTTCAAAAGCAATTGCATCAGGGGCAAAGACGGATCAAACAACAGTTTTCCCAATTACAGGTGGCAAAAGTAGCCACCGAGGAGTTGCTGTTTACCAACGTCAACACCCCAGAAGAACTAAGCCATTGGCAGAAAGCGGAGGGAATGGGATGAACAGTTACACGACTAGAGAAGCCATGGATCTTTTGATTGAAAAAGCCAAGACCAAGACGAAACTTTCTCTGGCCCAACTGGTGATTTTGGGGATCAATGCCGGGGCTTTGATTGCTTTTGGGTACTTGGCTTTTTTGCGAGTCAGTGGCGCCGTGCCACAGCAGTGGGGGAGCGTGGCCACCTTTTTAGGAGCCTGCGTCTTTCCTATCGGCTTGATCGCCTTGACTTTTTTAGGTGGAGAGCTCTTGACGGGAAATATGTTGGTGATGACGCTGGCGTTTTTGGATCACGGCATTGCTTTGCGAGATTTGGTGAAAAACTTGCTGTTGGTTTTTCTGACAAATGTCGTGGGAGGCACCTTGGTAGCGTTCTTTTTTGGGCATTTTGTAGGCTTGAGCGAGGGCAGCTTTTTGGCTAAAACCGTAGCTGTGGCTACGGCCAAACTGGCAGATGGGCCCTTGATGATGGTGGTTTCTGGTATTGGCTGTAATATTTTCGTATGTATGGCGGTGTTTATGGCCACCGTCAGCAAAGATTTTTTGGGAAAAATGTTTAGTTTATGGTTTCCCATCATGATTTTTGTCGTCTGCGGCCTCCAACACGTGGTGGCCAATGCCTTTATTTTGCCAGCTTATTATTTTGCTGGCGGCGGGATTTCTCTGGCTCAAATCGGGGAAAACTTGCTGTTTGTCGGGCTGGGGAATGCCATCGGTGGGGCCCTTTTTGTCGCTTTTCCGTTGATTTTACTGAATCCGCGCCCACAGGAGGTAGATCATGAAAACCATGTCTGAGCCCTATCTCCCTCGGGTCATCCAGATCGGTTCTACCGGACGCAATAGTGGCAAGACCACTTTGGCTCTGGAGTTGATTCGGCATTTGCGTCAGGAACGACCGGTGTATAGCCTCAAAATCATTACCATCAAGCCCCAGCAAAAGGGCCATTGCCAACGAGGTGGATTAGGCTGTGGGATTTGTACCGCCTTTACCGGTGGCTATGAATGGCAGGAAGAGACGGTTACCAAAGGCTCCAAAGATACTTGCCAAATGCTGGCTGCCGGCAGTACCAAAACCTTTTTACTGAAGGCGGTGGAGGAACAGTTAGCAGCGGGTTTTGCTGAGATTTATCGACAACTTCCCCCAGAGGCTTGGCTGATTTGTGAATCGAATACGTTACGAAAAGTTGTCCGTCCGCAGTTATTTGTGATGATGGACAATCAAAAAAAGGCGAAACCCAGTGCGGCGGTCGTCTTTCAGCAGGCAGATGTCGTGCTGCAAAAAGCGACTGACTTTGATTGGCGCCAGCTTGCTTGGGCAATGTCTAAATAATTTTGGAGGATATGATGACGACTTTAACCTTGGATGAAAAATTAGCTATTATCGAAAAATACCAGGCCAATCCGGAACAAATCTTGAACATTTTGGTGGACCTTCAGTTTGCTTCAACACAAGGCTACTTGGATGACGAGACGATTCAGTTAGTAGCGAACTGTCTGCATGTGACGCCGACTCGCGTGTCTGAAATCGTCAGCTTTTATGCCATCTTAAAAGACCAGCCCCAAGCCAAATATGTGATCAAAGTCTGTAATAGCAGCCCGTGTCACTTTTCCCATGGTCCGCTGGTTTTTGCCCAGTTGGAAAAACAGCTGGGAGTCAAAGAAAATCAAATAACCCCCGACGGTCTCTTCATGTACCATGGGATTCCCTGTTTTGGGGCGTGTAATCAAGACCCGGTAGTCAAGATCAAGGACACGGTATTTTCCCAGTTGACGCCGGAAAAAATAAACCAGCTGCTGACGGATTTGCGTAATGGGCAGTATCCGAATTTATAGGAGGAAAATCATGGAAGAAAAAGTACTGACGGCCCGCTTTGGTCGCCTCAAGGATCCGACAGCAGTGGCGGAATATGTGCAACAAGCCGGGTATCAAGGCTTGCAAAAAGCGTTGCAGTTATCGGGAGAAGCGATTTTAGACGAATTGGATGAAGCGTTACTGCTAGGGCGTGGCGGGGCTTCTTATCCCTTAGGCAAAAAGTGGCGCCATCTCTACCACGCTGTGGGCAAAGAAAAGTACATCGTCTGTAATGCCGACGAAGGGGAACCAGGCACATACAAAGACAAGGCTTTATTGGAACAAGACCCGCTGGCGATTATCGAAGGCATGACTATTGCCGGTCGATTATTTGATGCCCGCCAAGGCTATATCTATATCCGGGGCGAATATCGCCAGGTGCATGAACGCTTTAGTCAAGCCTTGGAAAATGCGCGAAAGGCCCAGTTTTTGGGACAAAGCATCATGGGGATTCCCGGCTTTGATTTTGAAATCAAGATTATTTCAGGGGCGGGGGCGTATGTTTGTGGGGAAAACTCCGCTTTGTTGAATTCCATCGAAGGCAAGACGGGGCGTCCTCGGGTCAAACCGCCTCACTTGGCAGATGTCGGCTTGTACGGCCAACCCACTTTAGTGAACAATGTGGAATCCTTCGCTGGTATTCCGGTTATTTTGCGGGAAGGGGGCCGTTATTTCCGCCAGCTAGGGACAGCAGGCGGCGGGGGAACGAAGTTGGTCTGCTTAACCGGGCATGTGAAACACCGGGGCCTCTATGAAATTAAACTGGGGACGCCCCTTGAGGAACTGATCAATAGCGAGGCGTTTGGCGGTGGTAGCAGCACCGGGCGTCCGCTGAAGTTTGCTCATTTTGGCGGTCAATCGGGGATGATTGGTGATTTGAATGCTCTAGCAGCGTGCCGCTATTCTTATGAAGACTTGTGGGAGCATGGCGTTTCTGTAGGGTGTGGTGCCCTAGTGGTACTGGACGACAGCGTCAACTTGGTGGATTACTTGACGCAAGTGGCCGCCTTTTTTGCCCATGAATCCTGTGGCAAATGTACCCCTTGTCGGCTGGGCACCTTACGTCAGTTGGAATTGATGGAAAAAATCCAACAAGGAAAAGCTGATCGTCAGGATCTGGCAGTGTTGCAAGGGATGATTAGCCAGATCACCATGTTGTCGGCTTGCGGCCTCGGACAGTCAGCGGGAAATGCGATTGCCAGCGGTTTGGCTGCTTTCCCTCAAGATTTTCAAGAAAAAATCCAACCCACAGTCCAACAGCGGAAAGTCGAGGTAACTTGGTTATGATTGAAACAACAGAAAAAACGATGACCGTGACTTTGTCCATTGACGGTCAAGAAGTCACAGTGGCAAAAGGCCAGACGATTTTGGAAGCTGCCCAACAAGCCGGGATTACGATTCCCACCTTGTGCCATCTAAAAGAACTGTCCCCAGACGGCTCGTGTCGGATGTGTACCGTGGAAGTAGAAGGCGGACGCAAGGGGGGCTTGGTGACTGCATGTACCGCCCACGCCCAAGAGCAGATGGTCATTTATACCCAAAGTGAGAAAGTGCGCAACGCTCGCCGGTTTATTTTGGACTTATTACTCAGCAACCATCAGTTGGATTGCTTTACTTGTAGTGCTAACGGAGATTGTCGCTTGCAAGATTACTGTCTCGAATACGGGGTCGGGGCCACGAGTTTTACTGGTAAACGGCAATTGCCCAATCAAAAAGATACTAGCAATCCCTTTTTTGATTACGATCCGGAAAAATGTATCATGTGTCGGCGGTGCGCTCGAGTTTGTCAAATGCGGCAGGGCCGGGATGTCATCCGTACCGCCAATCGAGGCTTTGATACCAAGATGCTTCCTTGTGGCGGTGGCAATTGGAGCGAGTCTCTGTGTGAATCCTGTGGCAACTGTGTCTCGGTTTGTCCGACGGGGGCTTTGAGCACCAAAGGCCATCAAAGCTATCGCAAATGGCAGACGGAAAAAGTTTTGACCACCTGTCCTCACTGCGGCACTGGTTGTCAGTTTTACTTTATTGTCAAAGACGGCAAAATTGTCGATGTGGAGCCGGCAGAGGGACCAGCCAATCAAAATCTGCTGTGTGTCAAAGGGAAGTTTGCCTCCTATAAATTTGTCACCAGCGGCGAGCGCCTGAAACAACCCCTCATCAAACGCAATGGCCAGTTTGAAGAAGCCACATGGGAAGAAGCCCTCGATGCGGTGGTGGAAGGCTTTAGTCTCCTGAAAGAAGCCTATGGTGGCGATAGTTTGGCGGGCTTTTCTTGTTCTCGCTCCACCAATGAAGACAATTATGTGTTTCAAAAGATGGTACGCACCGCTTTTCAAACCAACAATGTCGACAACTGTGCCCGGGTCTGTCACTCGGCTTCCGTCCATGGGTTGGCGATGACTTTAGGTAGCGGCGCCATGACCAATCCGATTGCCGATATCACCGGAGATGTGGACGTCATCTTGTTGGTGGGATCCAATCCGACTGAAGCCCATCCGGTGATCGGAGCGCAAATTCGCCAAGCGGTGCAACGAGGCACCAAGCTGATCGTCGTCGATCCTCGGAAAATCGACTTGGCCCATCAAGCTACCTTGCATTTGCAAATCAAAGCCGGTACCAATGTGGCCTTTGCTAACGGCTTGATGCATGTCATCATTGAAGAAGGCTTGGCGGACATGGACTTTATCGCCCAACGTACGGAAGGTTTTGCGGCTTTGCGTCAAGTGGTCGCGGACTATCCTCCTGCCAAGGTCGCTGCAATCTGTGGCATTGCCGAAGCCGATTTAGTGGCGGCAGCTCGCTTATATGCCAAAGCGGACAAGGCGCCGATCATTTATTGTTTGGGGGTAACAGAACACTCCAGTGGGACAGAAGGCGTCATGAGTATGTCCAATATCGCTTTGTTGGTAGGCAAACTCGGACGTTCCGGCTGTGGGGTAAATCCACTAAGGGGTCAAAACAATGTCCAAGGGGCTTGTGATATGGGCTGTTCTCCCTTTGATTTTCCCGGCTATCAGAAGGTCGCTGATCCAGCTACGATTGAAAAATTCAGTCGCGCATGGCAAACTCGCCTCAATCCAGCAATCGGTTTGACCTCGACCCAAGTCTTACCAGCAGCCAGTCGTGGCGAAATCAAAGGGTTGTATATTTTCGGGGAAGATCCAGCAGTGACCGATCCTGATTTAAGCCATGTCCGCCATGCGTTGACGAGTTTGGAATTTCTGGTGGTGCAAGATTTATTTCTGACGGAAACGGCCAAATATGCCGATGTCGTCTTGCCGGGGATTAGCTTTGCCGAAAAAGACGGCACCTTCACCAATACCGAGCGCCGGATTCAGCGAGTGCGGCAAGCTGTGGCTCCGGTGGGTTCTGGCTGGGAGGACTTCCGCGTCTTCTGCCAAGTTGCTACGCGCATGGGGTATCCGATGGCTTACCAAGGACCCCAAGAAATTATGGAAGAGATTGCCAGCGTAGTACCGACGTTTGCCGGAGTCACTTATGAACGTCTGGAAAACATCGCAGGGCTCCAGTGGCCTTGTCGAAGTCTCAAAGATCCAGGTACGGCCATCATGCACATCGGCGAATTCGCCCGTGGCAAAGGCCTGTTTCAAGCCTTGCATTATCATGCGGCCAAAGAATTGCCTGACGCGGACTATCCTTATCTACTATCCACTGGCCGGATGCTTTATCAATACAACACGGGAGCCATGACCAAGAAAACAGCTGGCATCAATCAGCTGGCTCCGGATTCTTATATCGAGCTCAATCGTGAGGATGCCCAAATGATGGGAATCAGCGATGGCAGTCGGGTGCGGGTCTCTTCCCGGCGAGGGACGATCGAAACCCGAGCAGTCGTGGGAGACAAGGTCCTTCCGGGAGCGTCTTTCATGACCTTCCATTTTGAAGACGGCAATGCCAATGAACTGACCAATGCGGTTTTTGACGACATCGCCATCATTCCGGAATACAAAGTTTGTGCAGTGGCCATCGAACCATTGCCTTAACGAGACGAGATAAAGAGATGGGGAAACAAAATGATTGAATTAGAAGCGGCGGTCTTAGCTATCAAAGAACGGTTGGCCCCTCAAACAAAAGTCGAACGGCTGCCTTTAGCCGACTGTGAAGGGCGGATCACCGCTGAAACTGTGCGGGCTCCGAGGGCAGTTCCGGCTTTTCCCCGAGCTGCGATGGATGGCTATGGGGTCGCAGCTAGCAGTACCGTGGGCACCACTGCTGCTCAGCCGGTAGTTTTGCCGGTGGTAGGCTGCTTATTTGCCGGCGATGACCCATCAGCTTTGCAGATACCACCAGGCACAGCTGTCCGGGTGATGACGGGGGCGGCTTTACCTGTCGGGGTGGATAGTGTCGTGCCGCAGGAGTGGACTGACTACGGGCAGGCGCAGGTCAAGCTTTTTCGAGAAATTCCCAGAGGCAAACACTATATCGGGATTGGCGAAGACCTCCAAGCTCAAGAGGCGGTTCTGGCGGCTTCCCAATACATCACAAGTGAAAGCTTAGGGGTTTTAGCCAGTATCGGGGCAGCCACCGTCGCGGTCAAAAAAAAGCTGCGGGTAGCCATCATTGCCACCGGTAGCGAACTAAAAGCAGTGGGAACCCCTTTAGCCGCCACCGAAATCTACAATAGTTCAGCTTATGTTTTAGCCTCCTATATTCGCCGGTCTGGTGGAGAGGTGGTCTGGCAAAGCATCTGTGGGGATGACCCAAAACAATTTACCCAACAACTCCAACAAGTGGCACCCCAGGCCGATTTAATCCTCACCACAGGAGGGGTCTCCGTCGGGCAAAAAGATTTTTTGCCACAGACCTTTGCGGCGCTTGGAGCGGAAAGCTTGTTTCATTTTGTAGCCTTTAAACCTGGCACCCCCGTCATGGCAGCAGTCTGGGAAGGGATTCCCATACTGTGCTTGTCGGGAAACCCGTTGGCAACCCTCGTGGATTTTCATTTGTTTTATTGGTCGCTGTTGGCGCATTTTTATCAAGCACCGATCTTTGAGTTGAAAAAAGAACAGCAACTCTTACTGGCCGGGGAAGGGAAAAGAAGCAAGCTGCGGCGCTTTATCAGCGGCTACAGCGCCAACGGTCAAGTCACCTTGGTCCCCAAAAAGCCACCAGTTGCTCGTTTTCAACAAATACACCATAGCAATTGTTTGGTGGAGCAACCACCAGCTAGGCAGCTGACAGCAGGGTCGATGGTCACCGTGTATCGCTGGTTTCAAGGAAGATAAATAGTTAGGGGAGGCCTTCGCCACGATTTTATTCGCGGTGGCGGCTTTCTTGTAGATAAAGAGCTGATAAAATTTAGCTCCGGAGTAATCGGGTTGACGGTAGCTAGACCGGCAAATGTCAAGTACAAAGCAATTTGTCATTTTCCTTTGAGCTTCAAACTTAGAGTAAGTGGAATATCTTTCAAAATGTGTGGGTAGAAAGTATACTAGAACCATTAATGCAAGATTGTTGGATCAAAAATGAATGTAAACTAAGCCGTTTAAACTAAGCATCTAAACTAAATACGGTTTTGTAATCAAAAGGTTAAGGTAGTAAGGAAAAGGAGTCCCACATGAAATTGACTGTACGGAAGCGACAAGTAGGAGCGATTCCTTTACTTGAAGTAGTTAACCAAGAACACGTTCATAATCGGTTGCCATTAGTGGTGTACTACCATGGCTGGCAAACGCGAAAAGAATTGGTTTTGACCCAAGGACGGAAATTAGCGGCTAAGGGAATGCGGGTGATTTTGCCCGATGCGGACAATCACGGGGAACGCTTGCGACCCGTATCTCCCATTATTTCGCAAACTTTTTGGAGTAGCATTTATAGCAATCTTTTTGAGTTTGAGTATTTGCTGGATTATTTTCGTAAACTGAACTTGGTGACGGATAAAATCGGTGTCGGCGGGGTTTCCATGGGGGGCATGACTACCTGTGCCCTTTTGACCCAACACCCTGAAATCACCGCCGCAGCTTGTGTAATGGGGACGCCTAGTCCGGCGAAATATCGAGATTACATGTTGCGCCGGGGAGCCCAAGAAGGGATGAAGTTACCGAAAGATTTTGTTCACTTGCTTTCTTGGATAGAAGATTATGATTTGAGTCGGCATCCTGAAACATTGGAAAAGCGGCCTTTGTACTTTTGGCACGGTCGTCAAGATGAAAAGATTCCTTTTGAAGAAGTCGCGTCTTTTGTGGACAAACATCCGGAACAACAGCTGGCCTTTGCTAAAGAAGATGCCCGTCATTTGGTGCAAGTGTCTACTATGGAAGAAGTCGCAGCCTTTTTTGAGCAACAGTTGCTTTAGTTATTTGGCACTGACGGGATACCAAAAACCTCCCAAACTCTGATTTAAAAGAGTTTGGGAGGTTTTATTTATAGATAAAGAACTTACAAAAAATTTAGCTTCAAAAAGCTTGATGGTTCAGGAATTAAGTGACTTATCATGCCGTCATTATGATGCCCGCTAAATCTTACCGGTCCCACTATCACCCGAGGCATTCTCCGGAAGCAAGACCGGCCGGCTTTCTCATAGACTAAGGATTATCGAGAAGTTCAGCCTGTTTTCTCGATGGTACAAAAAAGGTGCAATTTAGCGACCTAGGAATTGGCTTGACGGTAGCTAGACCGGCAAAAGCCAAACGAAAAATCTGTTTATTTTTGGTCGGGTTCTTCAATAAAAGCTACCAATTTACAACCTAGCCAATCCCGTATATACTAAAACACGTTGAAAGAGGGCCCCACTATTCAGCTGGATGAAACAGCCGGATTTCATTGCTGGCAGTGTATCAGCTAAAAGTAAATACCCGTCGCAACTAGCAGCAAGGCACAGGCCTGGAGTTGGTTTCGTCTTATTTTGCGTGGCAATTAGCCAGTGTAGGACTGATTGGCGGAAAGCTGGTCTTTTCCTTGCTGACTAAGGCGTTCTCGGGAAGTGAATCGCCCTTTTTTCTTTTTCTTTTATCTTAGACCAATTATCAAAGATTCGGGACCTAATGGTGGTGCCGGAAATGGAGGCAAAAATGGAGTTACCGAAGCCATTTATCGAAAAATATAGCAAATTACTAGGTGACGAGGCGCCGGCTTTTTTGGCGGCGATTGCCACGGGGACACCCCAAAAAGCTTTTCGAGTCAATTCTCTGAAACCTGCTTATCGGCAAATGCTGACCCAGTTTGGCCCAGAAGAACTGATCCCGGCTCCTTTTGGGGAAGAAAGTTATCTGGGGACGGTGGGAGGCCATAGTTTATTGCATCAGGCGGGCTATGTCTACAGCCAAGAGCCTAGTGCCATGATTGTCGCGGCGATTGCCCAAGCCCAACCGGGAGAAAAAGTCTTGGATCTCTGTGCTGCGCCGGGGGGCAAATCCACTCAGCTGGCGGCTCAGATGCAAAACCAAGGCCTACTGGTAGCAAATGAAATCTTCAGCAAACGAGCCAAGATTCTTTCAGAAAATCTCGAACGCTGGGGGGCTACCAACTGTCTGGTCACCAACCATGCGCCGGCGGAATTGGTCCCTAAATTTAGCGGCTTTTTTGACCGTATCGTAGTGGACGCTCCTTGCTCAGGTGAAGGGATGTTCCGCAAAGATCCGGTGGCAGTGGCGGAGTGGCAGGCGGATACTCCAGCCAAGTGTGCGGCGCGGCAAAAAGAAATCTTGACGGCGGCAGTTTCGATGTTGGCACCAGAAGGAGAGCTGATTTATTCCACTTGCACCTTTGCGCCAGAAGAAAATGAAGCCATCATCAGTTGGCTAGTCACAAACTTTCCTTTGACCATTATACCCCTTGCCATCGAAGGCACGGCGAATGGCCGGCCGGAGTGGGGAAGCGTCCCAGGTTTGGAAGGTACCGTCAGATTGTGGCCCCAACAAGGACAAGGAGAAGGGCATTTTGCCGCTAAGTTGCGCTTCCATGGGGTAAACCCCACGCCCAAAGTAGCCACCAAAACCAAAAAAGCCAAGCATAAAAAAGCCGAGAAAACCCCGCTATCCAAAGAGCTAGAACCGCTCTGGCAAGCCTTTACTAAAGAGTTTCCGCTACCCAACCAGACTGGCCGTCCCGAACGGTTTGGGGACTACATCTGGTGGGTGCCAGAAAGTGCCCCTGACTTGCGGGGAATCCGAGTTTTGCGCAGCGGGGTGCAAATGGCCCAGGTGAAGAAGAACCGTCTAGAACCGGCTTTCAACCTAGCCATGACGGCACCAGCAGTGGCTGCGAGTCAGCGCCTAGCCATCACCTTGGCGGACTGGCAAAAATATGTCGCCGGTGCCACTTTCACCGCTAGTGGCAACGCAGGTTGGGTGTTGTTGACGGTGGCGGATATTCCAGTGGGCTTTGGCAAACAAGTCCAAGGAGTCGTGAAAAACTTTTATCCCAAAGGCCTGCGTTTTGTTGTGGACCCTCTCAAGTAATCATTGCGGCCAATATCTTGGGACGGTCACGAAAATGTGGGAAATAGCTGATTTTTCCAGCAGGATAAGCCGATTGTTATCCTAAAAAAAGCCCCTGTGCTATCATGAAAGAGTAGGGAGTAGCCAGATAAACTACTCCAAAAATCGCGTAACGAAACTTCCCTAGCCGTTGCTTTTTGCATAGCTTGTGATACGGATTCTCGAATAGAGGAGGAAGCGTCGTTACCACTAAATCAGGAGGTTTTTTTCATGAAAACATCGACAAAAGTTGCTATCGGTCTGAGTGTGGCAGCCGTTGCCGGCATCGTCTCGGCAGCAATCGTATCCGACACTATGGTAGATGTGATTCGCCACAAGAAAAATCGCCACCAAGTAAAAAAATTCGTAGACGACAAGTTTGACGGCAACGAAAAAATGTTAAACGTCGTGGATGATCTGTCCGATGACGATTTGGATTCATTGATGAACGTGATGGGCAAGATTAAAGACAGCCGCAAGCAAATCTCCGTTTACGGTGAAAATGTCAAAGAAGCCACCGATAGCTTGAAAGGCAAGCTAGAAGGGTTGCTTGACCACGTCTTGTAAAAAACAATCAAAACAGACAACAAAAACGGTCCGATTCTCCGCCAAAGCTGGAGAATCGGACCGTTTTTCTTATTTTGCTTAATGGTGTTTGTAACTGGCATGATAGAAACCAGAAACAAAAATCGAACCGCCGATGATGTTGCCAAGATAGACGAAGACGAAATTTTTCAAGAAGTCCATCCAAGTGGCGTGGCCTTCAAAAATCGCACCGGGGATGACAAAACAGTTGGCCACACTATGCTGAAAACCGATGGCAACGAAGATCATGACAGGAAACCAGATGCCCAAAATCTTGCCGGCGCCATCTTTGGCACCGTAGCACAACCATAAGGCCAGACCGACAAACCAGTTACAACCAATCCCGGAAATCACGGCTTGGACCCAGCTGGCTTCGATTTTATGATGAGCCAAACTCACCAACATCTCCAAGTAAACCCCGCTGTGAGTCAAACCCACGACATAACCAAAGAAATACGCCACAAACAAAGCTCCCACGATATTGGCGAGGGTGATGGTGACCCAGTTGATGAAAAGTTCCTTGAAACTGACTTTCTTGTCAAAAAAGGCGATCCCCACGGCCATCATGTTACCGGTGATTAGCTCACCGCCGGCTAGTAAGATCACGATTAGGCCAATCGGGAAGACGCTGGCCCCTACCAAAGCTTGCACACTGGCCAAATCAGCCGGAATCGAAGCAGCCACTCGAATGTATGCCAGATAGCCTAAAGAGATCATGGCACCACCGATAAAGCCTAAAATCAGCTTGGCGGTTAGGGGTTTTTGGATTTTTTTGATACCATTGTCGATGGAAATATCGACAATTTCTGCAGGTGAAAACATAAAAGAGCTCCTTTCGCTAAGTCAGGTGGAAACTCACTCATTGATCCCAAGCAGGGGGTACTGACGGCTAGTCGTATGTAAAAATAAGTCGTATCAAAGCACTCTTCTCGCTAAGGTAACAGGCGATTTCCTTACCTATTTAATAAGTCCGTGTACTACTTTACGGGATTTTAAGAAAAATGCAATATCTTTTTGATGGTTTCATGAAAATGTTCACTTGCTCGGGGGAAAGGTCCAAAGTGGCAACTGTTTTTTAGCAAACAAAGCAGCTGAAAAAAGCCCGACTTTCTCAGGCGAAAAATCACCCAACAGGAGCAGACCAAAATACTCGGGACTATTTTTGACGAATCATCTTGGCGCAGCAAGGGTCCCACGAAGCTGCTAAATCTCGCTCAAGTGTTCACAAGACGTCGTAAAACATTAGGATTTTTGACGTTTTTTCTCCTTTTGCTGCCCACGATTGAAAACGATTATCACCGATAATCCTCCTCATTTTCCGAGATAGTTCACATTTTCACGGAAAAATTTGATAAAATGATAATTGTAAGCGCTATAATTATTGTATTTTAACTATTTATTTCATTTGGGGAGGGAATATTTCATTATGAGTGGACAAACGGTTGCCTTTGAATTCGTCGAAACGAGTAGTCAGTACGACGAACTAAACGAGGTCTTACAAAAACTGAAATGTCAGGCAGGGGGGCAAATGCCGGCATTACAGGAAGCCCAACGGATTTATGGCTATCTGCCGATTGAAGTGTTGCAACGCATTTCCAAAGAATTGGCGGTACCGTTGGAAAAGTTATATAGTACCGCGACCTTTTATTCTCAGTTTACCTTTGTACCGCGGGGCAAATACACGATTAGTGTGTGTATGGGGACGGCCTGCTATGTCAAAGGGGCGGGGAATATTTTAGATTCCTATGAGACGACGCTTGGAATCAAGGCTGGGGAAACCACTGGGGATCGGCTGTTTACCTTGGAATCCTGCCGCTGTATCGGAGCGTGTGGTTTGGCGCCAGTCTTGACGGTAAACGAAGAAGTTTACGGTCGGCTTACCACTAAAAAAGGGGATAAGGTGCTGGCGACATATATCAAAGAAAGCAAGGCTGAATAGCCAAATAATCTAGAAAACGAGGATTGCATTATGAAAACTTGGCAAGAACTAAATGAGTTAAAAAAACAATATCGCCAAAAAGTCGCGATCCGTCTGGATGAAGGCGGCGAGACAGCTCTTGGTACGAAAAAACGGGAAATCATGGTCTGTGCCGGGACCGGCTGTCTATCTTCTAAAAGCCGGGACTTTATTGATAATCTACACCTGGAGTTGGCCGCTCATGGCTTGGCTGATGAAGTGGAAGTGGTGGCGACGGGGTGTTTTGGGCTATGTGCCCAAGGGCCAATCGTGATCGTCCATCCAGAAGGGACGTTTTACCATCAAGTGGGCCCTAAAGATGCCAAAAAGATCGTGGAAAAACACTTAATCGGTGGTGAGCCCATCGAAAAACTACTCTACCATGACCATGAAACCAAAGAAGTCATCAGTAAATTGATGGATACACCTTTTTATCACAAACAAGAACGGGTGGCGCTGCGAAATTGTGGCCGGATTGACCCGGAAAAAATCGAGGAATATATCGCCTTTGATGGCTATCAAGCGTTAGCAAAAGTGGTTCACGAGTATTCACCAGATGACGTGTTGGATCAGCTGAAAATCTCTGGTCTGCGGGGGCGGGGAGGAGCTGGTTTCCCGACTTATATGAAGTGGACCTTCGCCAAAAATAGCCCGGGGGATCAAAAATATGTGGTCTGTAACGCTGATGAAGGGGACCCCGGCGCCTTTATGGATCGCTCGGTGTTAGAAGGCGATCCCCACGCGGTGATTGAAGCGATGGCGATTGCCGGGTACACGATTGGGGCCAATCAAGGCTATGTCTACGTGCGGGCGGAATATCCGACGGCGGTCAATCGGTTGAAAATTGCCATCCAACAAGCGCGGGAAAATGGTTTATTGGGGGACAATATTTTTGGTAGTAACTTCTCCTTCCAATTGGATATCCGGTTGGGATCGGGGGCTTTTGTCTGCGGGGAAGAAACCGCCTTGTTGGAAAGTATCGAAGGTCGGCGGGGAGAACCGCGGCCACGTCCACCGTTTCCAGCAGTGAAGGGGTTATTTGGCAAACCAACCACGGTAAACAACGTGGAGACGTTAGCCAATATCCCGCAAATCTTCGTCAAAGGCCCGGCGTGGTTTGCGGCCATGGGAACCGAAAAGTCGAAGGGGACCAAAGTGTTTGCTTTGGGGGGCAAGATTCAAAATACCGGTTTGGTGGAGATTCCGATGGGGACCACTTTGCGAGAAATCGTCGAAGATATCGGCGGTGGGATTCCTGACGGTAAAGCCTTTAAAGCCGCCCAAACAGGGGGACCTTCAGGGGGCTGTATTCCCGAAGAACACTATGATGTACCGATTGACTATGATAATTTGATGGAAATCGGTTCGATGATGGGTTCTGGTGGCTTGATTGTCATGGACGAAGACAACTGTATGGTGGATATCGCCAAGTTCTTCCTAGAGTTTACCGTGGAAGAAAGTTGTGGGAAATGTGCGCCATGTCGGATTGGGACCAAGCGCCTATTGGAAATTTTGGATAAAATTACCCTCGGAAAAGCAACGATGGCGGATTTGGATAAGATGGAAGAACTTTGCCATCATATTAAAGAAAACTCCCTGTGTGGACTCGGTCAAACGGCGCCAAACCCGGTGTTATCCACTTATCATTACTTTAAAGAAGAATACTTGGCCCACGTGCAAGAGCGTCGTTGCCCAGCTGGAGTCTGTAAAAACTTGATCCAGTACAGCATCGATCCGGAAAAATGTACCGGTTGCTCTGCCTGTGCCCGGGTTTGTCCGGTGTCAGCGATTAGTGGAGAAGTCAAAAAAGTTTATGAAATTGATCAAGAAACGTGTATCAAGTGTGGTTTATGTAAAGATACTTGTCGCTTTGACGCCATCTATGTGCATTAGGAGGGGAGTACTACTATGAATAAAATCGAAATCTTTATCAATGGTCAATCCTGCTATGCAACAGAGGGCACGACTATTTTACAAGCAGCGCGGGAAAACAATATCGATATTCCGACGTTGTGTTACCTGAAAGAAATCAATGAAATCGGTGCCTGTCGGATTTGCGTCGTGGAAGTAGAAGGGGTCAAAAACCTCGCCACGGCTTGTGTTTATCCGATTCGCGAAGGCATGAAAATCGTCACCAATTCCCAACGAGTCTTTGATTCCCGCAAATTGACCTTGGAGTTGATCTTGTCCACTCATGAGCGAAAATGCCTCTCTTGTATTCGCAGTGGCAATTGTGAATTGCAAAAGCTGTGTAAAGAGTTCAACGTCGATGATGAAGACTACTACAACGGTGAAAACAACCAGTGGGAATTCGATGATAGTGCCGTTCACATGGTTCGCAATGACAACAAATGTATCCTTTGCAAACGCTGTGTGGCGGCCTGTGATAAGTGCCAAGCCGTAGCGGTGATTGGCGCAAATGACCGGGGCTTCAACACCCACATCGGTTCCGCCTATGAGCTAGGCTTAGGGGATGTGGCGTGTATTTCCTGTGGGCAGTGTATCGTCGTGTGTCCGACAGGGGCGATTCACGAAAAAGACCAGACGGCGGAAGTCTGGCAAGCCTTGGCGGATCCAGAAAAATATGTGGTGGTACAAACCGCACCATCGATTCGGGTGACTCTAGGTGAAGCATTTGGCATGCCGATTGGGACCAATGTGGAAGGCAAAATGGTGGCTTCGTTACGGCGCTTAGGCTTCGACAAAGTCTTTGATACCAACGTTGCCGCTGACTTTACCATCATTGAAGAAGCCAATGAATTTATTGAACGAGTCAACAACAACGGGCCGTTCCCGCTGTTTACCTCTTGTTCCCCAGGTTGGGTAAAATATTGTGAATCTTACCATCCGGAAATGATTCCTAATCTCTCTAGCTGTAAATCCCCGCAACAGATGTTTGGAGCCTTGACCAAGACTTGGTATGCTGAAAAAATGGGCATCGACCCGGAAAAGATTTTCGTGGTGGGAATCATGCCTTGTACCGCTAAGAAATTTGAAGTCACACGGGAAGACGAAGCGGCAGCCGGTTTCCCTGATGTGGATGTGGCGTTGACGACGCGGGAATTGGCCCGCATGATCGATAAAGCTGGGATTCAATTTGCCTATTTGGAAGATGAAGCCTTTGACAATCCTTTAGGGGAAGCTACTGGTGCCGGCTATATCTTCGGTGCATCTGGTGGGGTGATGGAAGCCGCCTTGCGGACGGCGGTGGAACGCTTAGTCGGCGAACAAGCGGCGCCTTTAGAGTTTAATGAAGTCCGGGGAATGGCTGGCATTAAAGAAGCCACTTACCGGATTAATGGGCAAGATATCAACATCGCCGTGACTTCCGGGATCAGCAATGCCAAACGTCTCTTGGAAGAGAAAATCATCCCAGGGGAAAAGACCTATC
Organism: Enterococcus diestrammenae; assembly: GCF_049384045.1. Lineage (NCBI taxonomy): Bacteria > Bacillati > Bacillota > Bacilli > Lactobacillales > Enterococcaceae > Enterococcus > Enterococcus diestrammenae. The sequence goes on along the minus strand of NZ_JBMRGR010000003.1, from coordinate 23,527 downwards.
ACTTTGTCGAAGTCATGGGTTGTCCTGGCGGCTGTATCAATGGTGGTGGTCAACCAGTCCAACCAGCCTCGGTCCGCAATTTCGTCGATCTCCAAGGCTTGCGCGCTGCGGCCTTGTATACTGAGGATCAAAAGAAGACCCTTCGTCGCTCCCATGAAAGCCCGGTGGTGCAACGTCTGTACGCCGAATACTTGGGTGAACCTGGTAGCTTAAAAGCTCATCATCTGTTACACACGAGTTACCAAGAACGACTGGAAGTCCAGTAGTTTTATTGTTCCTCTTACGTCCCTTGAAATGATCCTGAAACTGGTTGAAGTCTGTCTTGGTGCAAAAGGGTCCGTCAGCCTGCTGACGCTCCTTTACCAAGGGCAACTTCTACCAGTTTTTTATTTGGCGAAAAAGCGAGTCCTTGGAAAAAGCAACTGATTTGGTGCCTGAGGATAGAGCTCCGTCATCAGCCATTTGGTGCTAAAAAAGGTGACGTAGCGTGTTCGCTACCTCACCTTACTTACTGTATCCTCGTTTTATCCTAGCAAATTAATTTGTGGTTTTTTGGTTAGCTGGCCGGTGTTTTAAGGCTTTTGCTAACTGGGGGAGGAGCAGGCAGGCGATTCCGCCACCGATTAAGGCCGTGATCAATTGCGGCGTGCTAAACATCTTTGCTAGGTTTTGCTTAGCAGGTGCCGGGATATTGCTGGCTAGAGGGGCGACGATTTTGACGACTAAAAGCCAGAGGATGGTAAATTTCAAGAGGGCTGCGACAAGGGCCGCTGCTGCCACTCGGGGGTACTGCGTGTGGCCGTTTTTCCCTAAGATGAGCCACCAAGCAGTGACCAACACGGCATTGCCCGCCATGATGCAGGCGATAATTTGGGGAAACTGAGGCCCGATGCCAAAGATAAAGGCAAAGATTGGTGAAAGACAGGCCACCGTCAAGCCACTGGTAAAACCTGCCAAGGCGACCGTCAGGATCAAAATCAGGTTCACCAGACTCCCGGTGACAAATTGACCTAGACCACTAGTCGTTGCTTGAATGACGACGATTAAGGCAATCATGATGGCTGTTTGGGTGATCCAGAGGGCATTGCTTTTGGTATGATTGTTCATGTTTGCGACAGTTTCTTGCAGGCAAGAAAGGTGTCTTCACTTCCTTTCACTTGGCTACCAAGAGGGCTGAACCAGTCCACAAGTATAGCCGGTTTGTCGTAGTAAGCTCCCGCTAGTTTCGGGGACATTGTTATTGTACCAAATAAAAACGATTACATGTGAGAAAATTGCTAATTTTCATTATTTGTTTAAAAGAGCGATACACCAAGCTTTTTTAGCAAGTGATGTCAACCGCAGCAATAAAAATGCAAAAAAAACCTAAAAATTTGTTCAGTTATACACACAAATGAAGTATTATAGAATCAGGTAAAATCTACTTAATTCTATTTTATGTTTTTAAAACTGGCACTTTTGCCGTGAAAGAAAAATCAAGGAGGAAGATTTTAATGACAGCAGCAAAAATTGTATACGCAAGCGCAACTGGGAACACAGAAGGGATTGCCGAATTCTTAGAAGAACAATTCAAAGCCTTGGACGTCGACGTGGAATTGGTTGAAGCGGACGATGCCGATGAAGATACTTTCGAAGAGGCCGATATCTGCGTGGTAGCCACTTATACAGATGGCGATGGCGAAATTCCATTTGACTTGGAAGATTTCTTTGAAGAACTGCCTGAACAAGAACTGGAAGGCAAAGTCTTTGGTGTCGTTGGGTCTGGTGACAGCGAGTTGTACCCGGATTACTTCTGCCAAGCAGCGATCGACTTTGAAGAAGCTTTTGGCAAAACTGGCGCGACAAAAGGTGCTGACCTAGTGAAGATCGAAAATGCTTATGACGATGAAGATGAAGTGGTCTTGAAAGCCTTCGTCAAAGCCATGGTGGAAGCGACCGCTTAAGGATTAGAAAAAGACTGACTGCAAGGGGGAGCGTAAAGCTTGGGTAGCGCAGTCTCACATAGATAGGGGAATCATTCGTTGTTTAAAATCGTAAAAAAGACAGAATTAAATCCAATCGAGTTTGAGATTTACGTTGAAGCGCCACGGATTGCACAAAAGGCCAAAGCCGGTCAATTTGTCATCCTGCGCATCAACGAACATGGGGAACGAATTCCATTGACCGTCGTGGATACCGATGTTGAAAAGGGGCTTGTCCGTTTGATCTTTCAAGTAATCGGCAAATCCACGGCTGAACTCGCCACCTTAACAGCTGGTGAAAGTCTAGCTGATTTGGTGGGGCCATTAGGAAAAGCCACTGATATTGAAAATTATGGTAGCGTTTTGTTAGTCGGAGGCGGGGTCGGCATTGCGGCCTTGTTCCCGATCGTCAAAGCCTTGAAAGAAGCTGGCAATCATGTGATTACCGTTCTCGGTGCTAAAAATAAAGATTTGATGATTTTGGCAGAAGAGTGTGGCCAATACTCTGATGAGCTGATCCTCATGACCGACGACGGTTCCCTAGGCCAAAAAGGCTTAGTTACCGATGCCATGAAGGAAGTCTTTGCCAAAGAAACCATCGACATGGCTTGGGCGATTGGTCCCAGTGTCATGATGAAATTCTGTACGTTGACCGCTGAAGCAGCCGGCGTCCCGATTTACGTTTCCTTGAATCCAATCATGGTGGATGGAACCGGGATGTGTGGCGGTTGTCGGGTGACGGTGGACAATCAAATCAAGTTTGCTTGTGTTGATGGCCCTGAATTTTTGGGGGCCGGAGTTGACTGGGATGAGTTTGTCAATCGGATGGGTCAGTATCGCAATGAGGAAACCGTAGCAAACGAAGATTATGAAAAGAAGGTGACACAACATGGCTAAGCGCAGTTATACAAAAACGCCCATGAAGGAACAAGCACCGGAAATTCGTAATCAAAACTTTTCGGAAGTCGCTCTTGGGTATTCCTTAGAAGAAGGGCAGCTAGAAGCAAGTCGCTGTCTCCAATGTAAAAACGCACCCTGTATCCAAAATTGCCCGGTGATGATTGATATCCCAGGCTTTATCAAACAGATTGAAGAAGGGGATATGGCTGCGGCTTCAGAAATCTTGAGCAAATACACCAATTTGCCAGCGATTTGTGGCCGGGTCTGCCCGCAAGAGAAACAATGTGAAATGGTTTGCCGCTTAGGCCAATCCAAGAAGTTTGAACCGGTAGCTATCGGTAAGTTGGAACGCTTGGTGGCTGACTGGGTTTTGCAACAGCCCATCGAACCTTTGGCTATTTCTCACGACAAAGGCAAGGTTGCGGTCATCGGTTCAGGACCTTCCGGACTTACGGCAGCCGGTGATTTGGCTAAACTAGGCTATGAAGTGACGATCTTTGAAGCCTTGCATATGCCCGGTGGGGTGCTGACATACGGTATTCCTGAGTTCCGTTTGCCGAAAGCTATCGTCTCAAAAGAAATCGAGCGGATTCAAGCGACCGGCGTAACCATCGAAACCAACGTGGTGGTGGGGAAAACCATTACGATGGAGGAAATCATGGCGGACTTTGATGCTTGTTATCTCTCTGTTGGCGCCGGCGCACCAAACTTCATGGGTATTCCGGGGACGTCATTGAATGGCGTTTACAGTTCTAGTGAATATTTGACCCGCATCAACTTGATGAAAGGCTACGAATTTCCAACCTATGACACCCCCGTCCAAAAATCCAAAAACGTGGTGGTAATCGGTGGCGGCAACGTGGCGATGGATGCCGCTCGTTCGGCAAAACGCTTGGGAGCAGAAAATGTTTCCATCATCTATCGTCGGTCTCGGGAAGAATTACCAGCCCGCGAAGAAGAGTACCATCATTCCGTGGAAGAGGGCATCAACTACCATTGGTTGAGCAATCCGATTGAATACCTGAATGACGGCACAGGGAAACTAACCGCTGTCAAATGCGTCAAGATGGAGCTGGGGGAACCGGATGAATCCGGACGCCGCCGTCCACAAGTCATTCCTGGTAGTGAATTTATCGTGGAAGCCGATACGGCCATTGAAGCCATCGGACAAGGAGCGAACCGGGTCTTGTTGGATACTTTCCCAGAATTACAACTCAATCGTTGGGGCTATATCGATGCTGATCCTGCCACTGGGGCAACGTCGATTCCGGGGGTCTTTGCCGGAGGAGATATCGTGACTGGCGCGGCGACCGTCATTTTGGCGATGGGAGCCGGGAAAGTGGCAGCCACCCAAATTGACCAGTATATTCAAACGAAAAAAGCGGAAGTGACGGTCTAATCACCGCTACTTTCCGATAGGACCAGCCCGCCGGAAGCAGCTACTTACGGCGGAACCTAGATGGCCATAAGGATTTTTGCTAATCCAACGGCAAACGAAACGCTTTACGGGACTAAGAAATTATCAGATTTCACAAGTCAAAACAAGGAAACACCAGTCTTACAAGGGTTGGCTTCATGAACTAGTCCCTTGGAAATATAGTCGCAACCGATGCATGGGAAGAGCTATCTGCCAACCATGTCGCGGTTGCCCCTGTATTTTCGAAAGGGTAACGAGTTCCTCCAGCCTACTTGACACAGGGGAGTAAACTATCAGTTGGAGTAAGCGCTTACTGATAGCTAGAAAACGGGATGATGGCCTTTTGGGGACTGTCATCCGCCTGAAATGTTACACCAGACAGGCGATCAATCAGAATCGAGGGGAACAGCGACATGAAAAAAATGAAAACGATGGATGGCAATACTGCTGCAGCTTATGTCTCATACGCTTTTACCGAAGTTGCCGCAATTTATCCCATCACACCAAGTTCCACTATGGCGGAAGTCGTAGATGAATGGGCCAGCGTCCATGAACAAAAAAATATTTTCGGGGAAACAGTCAACTTAGTGGAAATGCAGTCAGAAGCCGGCGCCTCAGGTACGGTTCACGGCTCACTTAAAACCGGTGTCTTAACTACCACTTATACGGCTTCACAAGGGCTATTACTGATGATTCCTAACATGTTTAAGATTGCTGGTGAATTGTTGCCAACGGTCTTTCATGTGGCAGCGCGGGCGGTATCCACCAATGCGCTATCCATCTTTGGGGACCACAGTGACGTGATGGCTGCCCGCCAAACTGGTTTTTGTATGTTGGCAGAAGGTAGCGTCCAAGAAGTGATGGACTTGTCAGCAGTCGCGCATTTGGCGTCGATTGAAGGCAGTTTGCCCTTTATGAACTTCTTTGATGGGTTCCGGACTTCCCATGAATTGCAAAAAATCGAAGTGTTGGACTACGAAGATTTGAAAGAAATGATGCCTTGGGAAGCTCTAGAAAACTTCCGCAAACGGGGGATGAACCCAAATCATCCGACTGTTTCTGGAACTGCCCAAAACCCAGATATTCATTTCCAACAACGGGAAACGGTCAATAAATATTATGATGACATGCCGGCTATCGTCCAAAAATACATGGGTAAAATCAACGAGTTACGGGGCACCAACTATGATTTGGTGGACTACTACGGGGACCCAGAAGCCACGGAAGTCATCATCTCTATGGGTTCAGCTTCACCGACGATCCAACAAACAGTGGCCTACCTCAACGCTCAAGGGCGCAAAGTGGGACATATCAACATTCACTTATACCGGCCGTTTCCAACTGAAAATATTTTGGCAAAATTGCCGAAAACCGTGGAACGAATTGCCGTGTTGGACCGCACCAAAGAACCAGGCTCTGATGGGGAACCATTGCTGTTGGATGTGCAATCCATCTTGTTCCGTCATGAAAATCGGCCATTGGTTATCGGTGGACGCTACGGGATTGCTTCAAAAGACGTGACACCTGACCAAATCGTGGCAGTCTTTGATCATTTATTATTGCCAGTGGAACAGTTGAAATTCCGCTTCACTTTGGGCATCAATGACGATGTCACCCATACCAACTTACCATTGTTGGAAACATTAGATTTGACACCAGATTCCACCTTCCAAGCGAAATTCTGGGGCTTTGGTTCCGATGGGACGGTAGGGGCTAACAAACAGGCTATTAAGATTATCGGAAACCACACCGACATGTACGCCCAGGCTTACTTTGCCTACGATTCCAAAAAATCCGGTGGGGTAACGATTTCTCACCTGCGCTTCGGTCATGATCCGATTTTATCTACCTACAATGTGGAAGCGGCCGACTACATTGCTTGTCATAACAGTGCCTACATTCACGAATACGACTTGTTAAAAGGCTTGAAAGACGGCGGGACTTTCTTATTGAACACCGTTTGGGACGAAGAAAAAGTCAAACAAAACTTACCAAATCGCCTGAAAAAATACATTGCCCAACATGATATTAACTTCTATATCATCAACGCCATGGATATTTCTGTGAAAAATGGTTTAGGGCGCCGGATCAACACCGTTTGTTCGGCAGCGTTCTTTGAAGTGACGGATATCATGGATCGTGAGACCTTCTTACCGTTGTTGAAAGCCGAAGTTGATGCAGCTTATGGGAAGAAATCCCGCAAGATTGTCGAAAACAACTGGGCAGCGATCGATGAAACCTTCGAAGCTTTGGTGAAAGTCGCTGTGCCAGCAGAATGGGCCCACATCGTCTTGCAAGAAGAAGTCACAGATGTCAGTGACAAACCAGCTTATGTGAAGAATATTTTGGAACCAATCAATCGCCAAGAAGGCAATGCTTTGTCAGTCGGGGATTTGATCAACAATGGCATGCTAGGTGGCGAAATGCCGATGGGGACCGCGGCTTACGAAAAACGCGGTATCGCTTTGGAAGTACCGGAATGGCTGCCGGATAATTGTACCCAATGTAACGAATGTGCCTTCATCTGTCCTCATGCAGCGATTCGTCCATTTATGGCGGATGACCAAGAGATGCAAGAAGCGCCAGCTGGCTTTATCACTCGGGATATGAAGGGGGTAGACGGTACGCAATACCGCATCCAAGTATCGGTGGAAGACTGTACCGGTTGTGGCCTTTGTGTGGAAGTCTGCCCAGCCAAGGAAAAAGCGTTGGTGCTGAAACCTTATGAAGAGATGAAGGAAGAAGCGATGAACTGGGCCTTTGCTATGACGTTACGGCAAAAGGCCAATCCGTTCAAACTAGCTTCAGTCAAAGGCTCACAATTGGAACAACCATTGATGGAATTCTCCGGAGCTTGTGCTGGTTGTGGCGAAACCCCATATATCAAATTGCTGACACAACTCTTTGGAGATCGCATGATGATCGCCAATACTACGGGCTGTTCTTCTATCTGGGGCGGTTCTTCACCAGCGACACCATATACCACCAATGCCGATGGTCGCGGCCCTGCTTGGAGTAACTCTTTGTTTGAAGACAATGCCGAATATGGGTTGGGGATGTATATCGCCAATGAAACCAAACGCAAACGCCTAGCGACAGCTGTAGAAAAAGTCTTGGCGGAAGCAAAAGGCTCGATTGAAACCCAAAACTTGTTAGAAGATTGGTTGGAACACGTCCACGAAGGTGAAGGTACCCAACAACGGGCGGCCAAAGCTATCGCTGCGGTCAAATCCGAAAACGACCCAGCATTTGCCGACATCTTGGCGCAAGCCGACATGTTTGTCAAAACTTCGCAATGGATTGTTGGTGGGGATGGTTGGGCGTATGATATCGGCTACTCTGGGATCGATCATGTGATGGCTACCGGTGCCGATGTCAACATCTTCGTCATGGACAATGAATTGTACGCCAATACCGGCGGCCAAATGTCGAAAGCGACCCCTTCTGCAGCGATTGCGAAATTCGCAGCCGGCGGGAAGAAAAACAAGAAAAAAGATCTAGGGATGATGGCGATTGCCTACCAAGATGTCTATGTGGCCCAAATTTCCATTGAAGCAAACCCAATGCAAGCCATCAAAGCCATCATGGAAGCAGAAGCATATCCTGGACCATCATTGATTATCGGTTACACCCCTTGTATCAACCACGGTATCCGCGGCGGCATGTCCAAATCCATCGACAACGCCAAAGCAGCTGTGGAATCTGGTTACTGGCAGTTGTACCGCTACGATCCACGCCTCAAAGAAAAAGGCAAAGATCCAATGCGTATCGACTATAAAAAACAAGATTACAGCAAGATGACGGCCTTCATGGAAAACCAAGTGCGTTTCTCTGCGTTGCGAAATATTAAAGAAAGCAGCGAAGAAGTGGACGACATGTTGGATCAAACCGTGAAAGACATGGAAGAACGTTCCCAAGTGTACAGTCAATTGGCAACGTTGAAGAAATAAGAAATGAAAGCCCAGCGCCTTTCGCAAATTATTGCGATAGGCGTCCGGCTTTTGTGATACATAAAGGTAAAGATTTAAGCATCAAAAAGGTTAATATACCAGGATTTGGGCGGGCTAAGGAGCATTGTGCCTACAGTTCATCTAAGCAGAGTTCACTAAGATGTACTAGCCAAACAAACATGTACCTTGGTTGACATTGGTCGGTCCCGCTACCACCCGGGGAATTCTCTGGAGGCACGTTCCTCTTGTCTTCTTATCTGTAAAGGAATGACTACAGGTAAACCCACAGGATCACAAAAAACCACCATCAGCCTAGGAAATGAACGGGTAACCTAGGCTAGTGGTGGTTTTGTGTATAGCAACTAATCGTAAAGTAGAAGTGTTGGTTACGAGAGTCTGGCTTTCGTCGACGGCTTGACGATTAGGAGGGAAAACGGAGCTTAGAAATCCAATTTTTCACCGTTGGATCGGATGACTTGTTGGTACCAGTCAAAGGATTGTTTTTTCAGGCGTTGGCCACTTCCTGCTAGTTGATCATCCAAGTCGACATAAATCATGCCGTAGCGTTTGGACATTTCGCCAGTACCAGCGGAAACAAGATCGATGAAGCCCCAAGGTGTATAGCCCATCAAATCGATGCCATCATAAGCCACAGCGTCTTTCATGCTTTTTATATGGGCTTGGAGGTAAGCAATCCGATAGTCGTCGTGGATCTCACCATTAGGCAAGACCTCATCCCGGGCGCCAAAGCCATTTTCGACTATAAGGAGTTTGCGACGTTAGTGGGAACTTGTTCAGGCAATTTGATGCGAATGTCCCGTTTCAAAAACCAGACATAGGCCCAACCGACAAACAATCCGACCAAGATGGCAGCGATCATCCCTTGACCACCTGTCCAAGTTTTGTTGATAACATTGCCAATCGTCACGCCGGATTGGCCATCAGTGACGGAAGAAGTCTGGGTCATCAAGAAAACCACTAAGGCGATCATCCCAGCTGGCAGACCTTCAAAGCCGGAATCTCTCACATAAGAATAGGCAATACCCACTACGGCGAAAATCGCCATAATGGCAAAAGAAGCACCAAAAGCTTCATTGAAATAGTTGGCTAGACCACTGTTGGTCACCCAATCGCTGACGCTTTTAATCGGGAAGTTTGCCAAAAGCAAGAAAATCGATCCGACGATAGTAAAAGGCATCGTGTACAACATCCCATTACGTAAGGCGGTGATGGCCTTGGTGTTGACAAATTTTAAGACCGGGGGCAATACTTTTTCATTAATAAATTCATTCATTTTCTTCTCTCCTTGTCAAAAAATGTAGTGATGGCAAGTCGGTGAGTTTTTCTGTGACGTTGGCCGACGCAACAGTGACTTCCCAAAAGAAATAATAGCGTGAAAGGGCCCTGCGGATATCCTGCTAGCACTAAAGGGTACCGTTTACATCTTTATCATACCGGCTGCTTAGAAGAAATGGTAGCGGTTGAGGAGTTTATGAAACATGTTTCGTAGGAAAAAACAAAAGAGGCTATTGCAGGCATCAGAAGACAGATTAGAAGAGCTAAGGGACGCTGTGGAGCCTCTTTATTACCCCGCCTTCCGTTAAAAGGTTGCTGGTGGAAAGCAACCTTCAGACTAGCGAACTGGCTTTTGGGAAAATTTTTATAACTTGAGGATTTTTAGGTGACAAGTCTACCAAAAAAACTCAGCAACTAGGGAGTCGCTGAGTTTTTCGATAGTAGCAGTCATTCTTCAATGACATGCAATTTTTTTGCCACTTGATGGGCTAAGATTTCGATCAAGGCGATGACGGGGACTTGGGTGGTGAGGTTCACATGATCTTCCACGGGACTACCGACTTCTGGCATATAATAGGAAATGTTGTAATCCGACATGCGGGCAATGGTGGAATTTTCATCATTGGTAATGCTGAGTACTTGGGCACCGTAGCGCTTGAAGGCGATGGCCTGTTCGATCATCTGCTCGGTTTCACCAGAGACGGATAAAATAATAGTTAACGTGTTTTCCAAGCCACGAGGCGGAATCGGTGCAAAGGGATTTGCCAGACTATAGGCATTGAGTTCCATATTGGCAAAATAACGACTGCCGTACAACCCCAGCGTGCCACTGGTACCGATGCCGGTAAAGACGATGTGGCGCTTATTAAGAATCATCTTCACTGCCGGCTGCAAAACATCTCGGTAGTTGTCATCATTGACCCGTTTCAAAAAATGATCCACTTGCACAGTGGCATCATAGAAATAATCAAAGGAGCGCTCTTTTTTTTGCTGTTCTTCTTTGATGAAGTATTTAAACTCGGAAAAGCCACCAAAGCCAAGTTTCGTTAATGTTCGCAAAATCGTCGACGTGGAGACATGAGCCGCTTCCGTCATTTCCCGGATGGTGAGGGAGGAAAGGGTACTGACGTTTTCGATAATATAGCGATAGACCACCATTTCCAATTCATTGAGGCCTTTGACTTTCTCGGTATCAAACATCTTTGCACCTGGCTTTCTTTGGGAATTTTTAGCGTGCTGATTAGTTATAATTTTACTGGTTTTTTAGAGGAAATACTAGGGTCATGGGGCTATTTATTAAGGTGCCAGAAACGAGGAACAAGGGATTTACCCGTAGGAATATGGGAAAGAAGAGTTATTTTTTAGATGAAAAAAATGCACCGCTATCGCGAGAAGGGAAGACTTTTGGTATACTACTAGCAACGTTTGGAGGAGGCCTTTCGATGAAAAAACCAGCCCGTTTACACGTTGGCGATAAAATCGCAACCATCGCTTTATCGGCAGGACTAGCCGGTGAACCAGCTATTTTGTGGCGCTATGAACAAGGCAAGCGCCAGTTACAGGAGTTAGGGTTTGAGGTAGTGGAAATGCCCCATACCTTGGCAGATGTCCAGTCGGCCTATGCGGATCCGCAAGGGCGGGCGCGGGATTTGGAGCAAGCTTTGCTGGATCCAGAGATTAAAGCCATCCTGTCGACGATTGGCGGCAGTGAAAGTTATCGTATTTTTCAGCATGTGGATTTGCAGATTTTGCGGGAGCATCCGAAACCTTTTATCGGCTATTCGGATTCGACTTCGGTTCACCAGTTGTTTCGTATGGCGGGAGTGGGCTCTTTTTACGGACCCTGTCTGCTGGTGGATTTTGCAGAAAATGGTGGGGTTCCAGCCTTCACTCGTGAGGTCTTTGAAGCAGTTTTGATGGCAGATACCACCGGCTATGTCTATCCTTGGCGGGAAAACTGGACCAGCGAATTTTTACCTTGGGAAATCGCCAACCAGCCCTTGCGTCGTCAGCTCCAACCGGATCGCGGGCCTTTGGTGTTGCAAGGGAAAGGTCAGGTGACTGGTCGCTTGCTGGGTGGTTGCCTAGAAGTCTTGGCCATGTTGCGGGGCACCCCGCTGTATTCGACACCAGAGGATTTTGCCGGAGCCTTGTTGCTTTTGGAAACCTCAGAAGAAATGCCAGTCCCTGATTTGGTGGAACGGGAACTACGAACCATGGGGATCATGGGCAACCTCAGCCGAGTCAACGGGATTTTATTTGGAAAACCTCAAGAAGAAACTTACTTCCAGGAATACCAAGACGTGATTCAAAAGGTCTTACGGGAATTTGATTTGCCAGACTTGCCGGTAGTCTACAATTGTAACTTTGGGCATACCGAGCCGAAGTGGACCTTGCCTTTAGGGGTCGCCGCTAAGCTAGACCTAGAGGCCGGCACCTTGACCTTGTTAGAATCCGCAACCAGTGAATAAGGTGGAGATGAGAACTATCATGACGGAAAAAACAACGACTCTTAGCCAGAGGGAAAAAGAACACTATATGCGCTTGGCGATGATCGAAGCCCAAAAAGCCGAAGCAATCGGGGAAGTTCCCATCGGTTGTGTCTTAGTGCTAGATGGAGAAGTCATCGGCCGGGGACACAATCGTCGCGAAGAAACCCAAGATGCCACTGCTCATGCCGAGATGTATGCTATCCGGGAAGCCTGTAGCAAAATTGATAGTTGGCGCTTGGAGCGGTCACAGCTCTTTGTCACCTTAGAGCCTTGTCCCATGTGCAGTGGGGCGATGCTTTTATCCCGGGTGGAGGAAGTCTTCTTTGGCGCCTACGATCCCAAAGGTGGCACGGCCGGCACCTTTATGAACTTGCTGACAGATGAGCGTTTCAATCATTGGTCCTACGTGGAAGGGGGAATCTTGGAAGCGGAATGTGGCGCTTTGTTGACGGACTTTTTCCGGGGCATTCGGCAACGACAAAAACTCCGGAAACAACAACGCAAAGCTGAAGTCGCTGCCCGGATCGCCCAACAAACCCAAGCCCTGCAACAGTTGTCAACTAACCAGCAGGAGAGGGACGATTTGGATTGACCCTTAGACAAGCAAGAAAAGCCGTGAAAAATGATTTTTCTCAAAAAGACTAGCCAAGGAACTAAATTTGGGTTATACTAGTTTTTGCCGAAAGGCTAGGACAATGGCTGGGCAGTGAAGTGGGTCAGATTCGGAAGAAAGCAGCCCTAAGCAGTTGCAGCCATGTGTCCGATACATAGGTGATGGGACAGGCTTTTGGGCCTGTCTTTTTTGTTTTATTTGGTAAAGAAGTGTCCACCAGAAACGTGACTTTCTGTGGACGCTTTTTTTTGACGACAGCAACATAAAAACTAGCAGCATATTTAATCAAGAAAATAGGTGCTTGTTGGGAACCTTTTACCACCCCAACGACTCTAATTAGTAGAGAGTCAAAAAGGAGCGGGCGTTATGGAAGACATTGAATTTTTAGTCAGGCAGGCACAAAGGGGGAATCATGAGGCATTTATCCAGCTGATCACCGGCTATGAGCAGGTCTTGTATTTGACAGCAAAGCGTTTTTTACACAATAGCTACGATGTGGCCGATGTGATGCAAGAGACGATACTCATCAGTTACCGAGATATCAAAAAGCTGAAAAGTCCCAAATATTTCAACACTTGGATCTACAAAATTCTGGTGAACAATTGCAAGAAGTATTTGGAAAAGAATAACAAGTTGGCATACGAGGAGCACGACCAATCCGTGAATTACTTGGCGGATAAACTGGAGCTAAATGAGTTAATCGGAGAGATTGCCGACACTTACAAAATTCCGTTGATTTTATTTTATTACAACGATTTAAGTCTCAATGAAATTACCGAGATTCTAGATCTCCCCATTGGTACCGTGAAATCACGGCTGTCCCGCGGGCGTAATTTGTTGGAAGCCGCTTATAAACAGTAAGGCGCTGGATTTGAAAAAGGAGGAAATGGTATGACTGAATTTGAACAACAACTAAAAAAAGCTTTGAAGGGAGATGCCAAGATGGCGATGGAACCAGAAGTTCGGGGGAAAATAGAGGCGGCTTACGGGAAGATTCGTAAGCAGCAAAAACGGCGGCGTCTGCTGGGAAGATTGGGAATCGTGGCGGCAGTCTTATTGGTGGCCGGGGGGATATTTTCTCAGACCGCACCCGGGGCATCGGCTTTGGCATTTATCCAGATGAAGTTCTTCCCACAATCGGTTCTGCAAGACAACTTTGTGCGAGAGGAAAACTTGGTAGCTGTCGATCAGGACGTGTCAGTAACTTTGGAACGTATATATGTGGATGATATCGAGCTAGGTTTTACCTTGACAATTGATTATTCTAAAAATCAAGAGATGGTGAAAAACGAGGATTTGGTGAGGGAGTTTTGGCCAAAGATCAGCATTAAGACGACGGAGGGTGTAACACTAGATGAAGGTAGTATGAGTATTACGCCTCATTTGGATACGGCTAACCATGTGATGTTCTATTTTATGGCTGCCCATCCAGCAAACTTTGCAGGCTATGCAACAATTGCTGGCTTAAACATCACAATTGATAAGATTAGCGGCTTTGAAAAAATTGAAAATCCGCAGCCTGGATTGTCGACAGTGGAGGTCCTTGCGGTGGCAAAAGGGAACTGGAACTTTACGGTCGCCAATAAGGATATGGAAAAGTTTGCTGGAATCAGTTACAAACAAAAAAATCAATCTGAGTTGCCAGTTGCAGAGGGTATCGCTTATCCTAGTGGCTTTGTCGTGAAAATTTCAGATGCTGAAAAACGTAGTGCTTTATTAAGACAGCGGGCGAAAGAAGGCAAAGACAATAGTCAGCGTCTACGAGTGGAGCAAAATGGGGAAACGAACTATTATGAGTGGAATCGCGGGTATCAAGAGGGAAATATTACTTATGGGATTTTTGACTACACCGGCTACAAAGAAGATGCCAACATTTACCTGGAGCAAGAAGGATTTGACGACGTGGTCTTTCAGGTGGCACAGTAGCTTTTGCGTGAAGTAAGTGATTCGTTTAATTAGTTAAATATTTAAAAAGACAGCAAGTATGGGACAACAGACCTAGAGCTTGCTGTTTTTGATTCCCTTACTAGATGTATATCCATACCCTCCTCTTCACAAGCAAATCACTACCCATTTTTCTGACTTTTATTTATAGTTGACTGGTCAATCATTGACAAGTCAATTGTAAACGAGGGGGACACGATGAACTTACGAGAAACGAGCCAATTGTTTTATCAATTGAAGTTGGCCAATCAGGAAATGACCAGCAAATTTGAAAAAGAAACAGGGTTTAGTCTGACCCGCTATGAGTTGCTGCAGTTTTTGAAAGAAAACGGTTCTTGTTTGCAGTCTGCTTTGCAAGAGGTGTTGAAAATCGATAGCGCAGCGGTGACTCGCCACTTGAAAGTGTTGGAAGAGAAAAACTATGTGCTCCGGAAACGTAATCCTGACAATCATCGAGAAGTCTTTGTGCAGCTGACAGGGACTGCCAGCAGTGCTTTGAGTCGGTGTGAAGGGACGCATCGTGACGCGCCATCCTTGATACAGTTGAATTTAAGTGAGGAAGAGGCAAAAATGTTGTTGGGATTGCTTAAAAAAATACAACAGTGAAAGAAGGATTCAAATGTCAGAAAGAAGCAACAATGATTTTGAAAATATTGTCTTTGAAAGAAAATCGGTGCGGGTATATGATGAAACGGTGAAAATTCCCCATGAAGAAATGCTAGCGATGATCGATGAAGCGGTGACGGCACCTTCTTCGGTCAACATGCAGCCTTGGCGCTTTGTGGTGGTGGAAAGTGAAGCTGAAAAAGCCAAATTGCAACCTTTGCTTCGTTTCAATACCCGCCAAAACGCAACTTCTTCAGCGATGATCTTGATTTTCGGTGATTTGCAATGTTACGAATATGGGGAAACGATTTACAATCGGGCGGTGGAGGAAGGCAAGATGCCTCCAGAAGTGCGGGATCAACAGTTAGCAACGATCATCCCTTATTACAAAAATTTCTCCAAAGAACATATGAACGACGTGGTGAAAATCGACTCAAGTCTAGCAGCGATGCAGTTGATGTTAGTGGCCCGTGCTCACGGCTACGAAACCAATCCCATCGGTGGCTTTGAAGCAGAGTTGTTAGCGGAAACGGTTGGTTTGGACAAGGAACGCTACTTGCCAGTGATAATTTTGTCTATTGGGAAAGGGGCAGAAGAGGGCTATTCCTCAGTCCGTTTGTCCGCTAGCGAAATTACCGAATTTAAATAAGCAAAAAACCAGTTGCCTCAGCCAAGGAGGTAACTGGTTTTTGCATGTTAGTCGATTTCAGCTGAAGGAGCATCAGCCGAGGCTTTTTCACAAGTTTCCGGTGTGGGTAAGATGCGGTTGACGGCGATGGCGATAAACATGCCGATAATGCTATCGATGACGCGGTTGAAAGCATAATGGTAGGAATCGTAACTGGGAATCATAAAGAGAATCGTCAGTAACGTCGCACAAGCTCCCACTGTCCCTTCGTGGTAATCAAAGCGAGCCAACAAGGCGATAATCAACATAATCACAAGCGGAATCGCCACCAACTGGACAGGTTTTGATTGGCCAAATGTCTTGAAAATAAAGATACAAATCATGGAAGCGATGGCGCCAAATGTGTTGCCCATGATGCGGTGTTTGCCATAGCGGACGGTATTCACATGGTCGTCTCGGATGGTAAAAATCGCCGTGATACAAGCCACAACATAGGTTTCCCGTTGTAATAAAAAACTGATCAAAATACATAGAAAAACACTGACTCCAGTCTTAATATTACGAAAGCCAAAACGGAGGCCCAAGATTTGCATTGCATTCGTCCTTTCCTTGAAAACATGTAAAAACAGCATCTGACACCCGCCGGATACTGTTTCATTTTAGTATACTGATAACGACTGTTCTCTGTCAATCCTTATTTAACAAAGGTTTTCAGTGAAATATTTGTCAAAATCCAATCAAAGCGTACTTTTTGTAAGCAGTCTAGAATATCTTATGGTAGACTGAGTCTTGAAGAAACGAGGGATGACTGATGGAAAAAATTACGTTAATTCATACCAACGACTTGCATTCCCATCTGGAAAACTGGCCCAAAATTCGCCGTTACCTTAACCAACGGAAACAGGAGATTGAAGACCGGGGGCAGACAGTGATCACGGTGGATCTGGGGGATTTTGTGGATCGTTGGCACCCCTTGACCGAGGCCACCAATGGGCAAGCCAATATTCAATTGATGAACCAAGTGAACTACGATGCGGCGACGATTGGCAATAACGAAGGCACGGGCAATTCCAAGCGGGACTTGGATCATCTTTATGATGAAGCCAATTTTGATGTGTTACTGGCTAATCTTTACGATAAAACCACGTTGCAAATGCCCGCTTGGTGCAAACCCTATAAAATAATCACTACGGCTGCTGGCACGAAGATTGGCCTGATTGCCATGACGGCGGCGTTTCCTTTGACTTATGCCCCCAATGGTTGGGATATTCGGGAGCCGATGGAGATTTTACCCAGCTTGTGTCTGCGATTGAAAAAAGAGGTGGATGTCTTGGTGCTTATGAGCCATCTGGGGGTAGTCGATGACTTGGATATCGCCCAGCAACTGCCGGACATTGACGTGATTTTGGGGTCCCATACCCATCATCTGTTTGCGAAAGGTCGTCTGGAAAATGGGGTCCAGTTGGCGGCAGCGGGGCGGTTTGGGGAGCATATCGGGGAGGTGGCTCTTCTCCTTGACGATCAGCATCACGTGGTGGAAACCAAGGCCCACACGATTGCTACCGCTAGTTTGACGGTCTTTCCTGAAGATGAGGAAGAAGTGGCAAACTTTCTGGCGACGGGGCATCATTTATTGCAGGAACAAAAAGTGGCTAGACTCCCTCATGACTTATCCTTGGATTTGGAAGCTGAGTTTCCTTTGATCCAGACAGCGTTAGAAGCGGCTAAAGTGCGAGGGAAAACCGCAGCTGCGATTCTCAGCAGTGGGCTGTTTTTGGCACCTTTGCCAGCGGGGGTAGTGGATCAGGATATGCTTCATGAGAGTTTGCCCCATCCGATGCATTTGATCCGCGTGACCTTGACGGGGGAAGATTTGGAGCGGATGGTTTTGGAAATGGAGAAAAATCGCGGTTTCTTGCGGCGTTTTCCCATGGTGGGGATGGGCTTTCGCGGGAAGATTTTCGGGGAGATTGTCTATTCCGGGATCACTTATGATGACGTCAATCACCAAGTCTTGTGGCTGGATAAGCCGGTGGATCCTAAGGCGGACTACACCTTTACCACCGTGGATCATTTCATGTTTGTTCCTTTTTTCCCGACGATTGAGCTGAAAGGTCGCCATGAGTTTTTGTTCCCCGAGTTTATCCGCTCGGTGGTGGCGAGCTATTTACACAGTCACTACCCTTTGACCTAAAAACAAGGTATAATGAAATCTAGCGAGACTTTTTGCCAATCTGGGAAAAAGTCCATCAATCAGGTGGTGGAAAAATGACCAATAACAAAGCAAACTCTGATGAAAAAACAACCTCAGAGGTAAAAAATAAACAAACCGACACGCCAACTATCGCAGATGAACTGGCGCAAGTCCTTGAAGAAGTGACCCAAGATGAAACACCAGCGGCACCTCCCAAAGGTGAACCGGTGACGCTGCTTAACGAAACCGATTTGATGGTAGGCGAACGGGAATACAAGTTGGTAGCCAATCATCGAGAGGGTTTCAATGCCGAAAAACTTGGCGAGCGTTTCAGTGATGTATTAGCCCGCTACGATTACATCGTGGGGGATTGGGGCTATGAGCAGTTGCGGCTGAAGGGCTTTTTTGAAGCCGATGACCGCAAAGCCTTGCCGGAACAACGCATCGACACCTTGGAAGATTATCTGTATGAGTTCTGTAACTTTGGCTGCGCCTACTTTGTCATCAAGCGCATCGGCGGCAAGCGGGAGAAGACTTCCAATCGTCGCCGTCGTAAAAAGGGCAGTCGCGAGGAAAGCTACCAAGAAAATGCCGCAGGTTCCCCAAGAAGCAATGAAGGCAATACCAGTGGCACAAGCAAAAAGTCCGGCGCTACTCGTAACAACCGGGGCAATCAACGAGGCAATCAAAAACGGACGGGCAACGACAATCGCTCAGACAGCCGTAGCAACAATCGTGGCAACTCGCAAAACAAAACTAGCGACTCCCGAAACAAACGACAAAGCCCGGCTACCGGCCAAGCCTTTATCGAAGAACGCCGCGAAAAGCTCAACCAAAAACGGCGACCAGTGATCAAAAATCGCCAAGAAAAACCAGCAACACCGACGAAGCCCAGCCAACCAGCCCATAAGAGTGGCAAAAAAGGCGGCTATACTATCAGGAAACGAGAAGATTAATTTTGACATATAAAGGTTATTTGATTGATTTAGATGGTACGATTTACCGCGGCAGCGAACCGATTCCAGCAGGCAAACGCTTCGTGGAAGAACTGCAACGGCGCAACTTGCCCTTTTTGTTCGTGACCAACAACACCACCCGCAGCCCGGAGACCGTCCAAGAGCGGTTGGCCAAGATGTTTGATATCCATGTGGCGGCCGAGACTATCTATACCGCAAGTTTGGCAACCATCGATTACATGAAAGATGCCGGCCGTGGCAACAAAGTGTATGCCATCGGTGAAGCCGGCTTGATTGATTTGCTATTGGCGGCAGGCTTTGTCTGGGATGAAGAGGCACCCGATTATGTCGTGGTGGGCTTGGATAATGATGTGACTTACGAGAAGTTTGTGATCGCTACCTTAGCCATTCAAAAAGGGGCGATGTTTATCGGCACGAATCCTGATAAAAACATCCCGACAGAACGCGGCTTGATGCCTGGAGCAGGGGCTTTGATTGCTTTCATGGAGACGGCAACGCAAACAAAACCGATCTTTATCGGCAAACCAGAAGCCGTCATCATGGAAAAAGCCGTCCAACGCATCGGTCTATCGAAAGAAGAAGTCTTGATGGTCGGCGACAACTATGAAACGGATATCCGTTCCGGGATCAATAACGGCATCGACTCCTTGTTGGTCCTCTCTGGCTTTACCCCGAAAGAAGCGGTACCTAGCTTGCCAGTAGCCCCGACGTTTGTGATTGACTCCTTGGATGAATGGGAGTTTGACCGATGACGGCGGCGGTGAAGGATTCACGGCGCATTAGCGAAATCTTCGGCTTACTTTGCTTGTTTTTATTTTTACTGACCTTGGCGATCACTATCACGATCAATTTTCGCCCGCTGTATGTGTTTGACATTCAGCATTTAGACATTTTGGATTGGGTGGATATGAGCCGGGAGACGTTATTGAAAAACTTCGATCAGCTGATGGCTTTTTTGAATAATCCCTTCAATCAGACCTTAGCACTGCCGGACTTTCCGATGTCAGAGGCTGGGCGGGGGCATTTTGTCGATGTGAAGAAGCTCTTTATTTTGAATTATGCTGTCTTGATTCTTTCAGTTATACCAGCGATTTGGTATCTTCGTCGATTGAAAAAGACAGGGCGCTTATTTAAATTGGTGCGGCCGTTTCAATGGGGGATGATCATTCCCGTGTTATTGGGTTCCGTGATGGCAGTGGGTTTCGATACCTTTTTCGTCAAGTTCCACGAGTTATTTTTTGCCAATGACGACTGGCTGTTTGATCCTGCCACTGACCCCATCATCAACGTCTTGCCCGAAACCTTCTTCATGCATTGCTTTATTTTGGCCTTTGTCTTGTTAGAAGTCTTCTTTTTGGCCATGGTCATCTGGGGCCGCCGCTCTTTGAAGAAATAGACTAGCATAGACCAGCATGAACAGTCGCTTTTCCAGTAGGTCGGATTAGTGGCTGTTTTTATATTTCCAAACAAAGACCACCAACCGAAGCACTTTTCAGTTGGTGGCCTTTTTTTTCTTAGACTAAGGTATTATAAAATTTTCACAAGTGAAAATTCTATAATACCTTAGTCTAACAATGTCTGGCTTCACGAACTAGCTCAGCTACCGCATACAGTTGGACTAAGCAAGAGTCGCTAAGTCCAGCTAGCATCTTCTAAAATTAAGGCGAAACCGACTCATGATAAAGAACATCATGTGTCGGTTTCGCCTTAATTCTCGAGAGCTGAACGAGTTCGTTCAGCCTTTCTTATGCTATTATTGCACAATATAATGGGATTTCGATGGGTGGGAGTGAGCTAGACGACTGGCAGCCGCAGCGGCGATGGCACCCACGATATCATCTAAGAAGGTGTGGACGTTTTTGCCGTCATGGGCGTTAAGTTCTGCCAAGATGCCTGGTTTCACTTTGTCGATGTAGCCGTAATTGGTAAAGCCGATGGAGCCGTAGACATTGACGATGGACAAAGCGAGGATTTCGTCGATGCCGTATAAGCCTTCATCTTCCGCGACGATTTCTTGCAACGGAGCCAGTAATTCGCCTTTTTCTGCTAAGATATCCAGTTGAATACCAGTGAGGATCGTATTGTGGACTTCCCGTTTCGTCAATACCGATTCGACGGAGGCGATGCATTCGGCCAAAGTGATGTTCGGGATGTAGTCTTTTTGGAGAAAATAAACCAAATCCCCGATGTCTTTCAAGCTAACTCCGCGACTATTTAATAGTTCCCGGGCTTCTTCTTCTAATGTTTTTGTTTCGATTACCATGTTTCATTCCTCCAATAACTGCTGTCGCAACCTTTTATACCGTGTTCTTGAAAATTTGGCGAACACCAGGTGACAGCCTTTTTCGTGAGAGACAGGTACTTGAAAATGCAAATAGCTGTGGGATTTTCTGGATTTTCAGGTGGGCTGTCCTCGTTTTGAAAACACTTACATAAAGATATCGTACCATAATTAAGCATATTTGAACACTGCTTCTTTGTCAAAAATATCTCATCTTATGTTTTCCTAAACATTCAGAAGCCCTGATACAAAGCGACAGACAGTGGGGAAAGCTGTTGTCATTTTTCGTCACCATTGCTCACTTTTTTGAACAGGCTAGTGGAGTGACCGGGATGGAGATGCTGTTCTGGATTTAAGTAATAAAGGGCGTTGTTGACGGCAGTGGGGGCTTCCCCAAATCCTGCGGCAATCAGTTTGACCTTCCCTTGGTAGCTGGCGATATCACCACAAGCATAGACGCCTGGCAGCGAAGTACTCATATCAGAAGCTACCGTGATGCCGCGACGATCCCCCTCTAGCTGCCAATCCCTAAGATCGAGGCTACTGGTAAAGCCATAGCTGACCAATAATTGATCGCAAGCCAGTGTTTCTTTTTCCCCACTTTTGGTATGAGTCAAAGTAAGCTGTTGGAGGTGCTCTTGGCCAGTAAGCTGATCAATGATAAATGGGGTCTTCAACGTGATATTGTCGTGCGCCAGAACTTGAGCTAAGGTGTGTTCGTGGCCACGGAAATTATCACGACGATGCACGAGGGTCACAGAAGCGGCGCTGGGGGCTAGCAGCAGCGCCCAGTCCAAAGCAGAATCGCCACCACCGGCAATTACGACGTCTTTTCCGGCATAGCTTGCCAAATCAGCGACGAAATAATCCAAGCCATGGCCTTCATATTGGGGGGCTTCTGGGAGTTTTAGGCGGCGGGGGCTAAAGGAGCCATTTCCCAAAGCCAACACTAAAGACCGGGTATAGTGGGTTTCCCGGTTGGTAGTGACGGTGATCAAGCCAGTTGCTGAAGGCTGAATACCAGTCACTTCTTGTTCCAAAGCATACGTATGAGAAAAAGTCGCTAGCTGTTCCTTCAAATTGGTGACTAGATCGCCGGCTTTGATGGCTTGGTAGCCGGGAATATCGTAAATCATTTTTTCGGGGTAAAGGGCGGCCAGCTGTCCGCCTAGTTGGGGCAAGCTATCGATTATCTTGGTCTTGGCTTGGCGCATGCCAGCATAAAAGCCTGCAAAAAGCCCAGCTGGCCCGGCGCCGACGATGGTGATGTCATATATTTCCATGGAATATCCTCCAGTAAGGTTGGTTTGGGAAAATGTTGATTTCAAGAGGCACGGCTGGTAAAGAGAGCCGAGCGTTTTAATTGAGAATCTTTCTCATTTTCTAACTGGCATTATAGCAACCCTTATCTGGAGTTTCAATGATAATGAGTTTTTTGGTGGCAAACTTATGCTTTTCTGCTATCATGGTACTAGGAAAAGCCCTGTCATTGATCCAGTCAAGTGGATGAAGCAGGGGAAGTGTGTACGTAGGAAGTGACGTACTAAATTTTGAAGGAGTGACGCAGATGTCTGAATTTCCACAATTATCTTTAGCAGCACAAACTGGCCACAAAGCCTTAATCAAAACCAACCGTGGCAATATCTTGGTTCAATTGTTTCCTGAAATTGCCCCAAAAACTGTTGAAAACTTTGAAACATTGGCCAAACAAGGCTATTACGATGGGGTGATTTTCCACCGAGTAATCCCTGATTTTATGATCCAAGGGGGCGACCCAACCGGTACTGGTATGGGTGGGGATAGCTCATTTGGCGGCGATTTTGAAGATGAGTTTTCCAAAGAACTCTTCAATCTTCGGGGCGCTTTGTCCATGGCTAACCGGGGGCCAAATACCAACGGCAGCCAGTTTTTCATCGTTTCTAATCAAAACGTTCCTGGCAACATGTTAGGTCAATTGGAAGGCGCGGGCTATCCATCAGAAGTCATTGAAGCTTACAAACAAGGGGGCACGCCTTGGTTGGACTTCTGTCATACGGTTTTCGGCCATGTGGTTGAAGGCATGGACGTGGTAGACGAAATTCAAAACGTGCAACGGGGACCACAAGACAAACCGGTGCATGATGTGGTTATTGAAGGCATTGAAATCCAAGAAGCCTAAGAGAATCGAGAGAAGAGAACTTCCTGTTTTATGGAGGCTGCTGAAAAACTATCACTTTTCAGCTAAATTGATATTCTAAAAACTATCTACTGTAAAGAAAGAGCCAATTC